>JBGPOG010000477.1:0-3916 GCA_041487935.1 Chthonomonadia bacterium
ACGCCTGGCTGTTGATGCCGACGCGGCTGAACCTAGCCTGGCCGATCGAAGGGCAGCAGATGTGGCACGCCAATCGGCGGAGCCCGGCGTGCCCGGTGGGGTTTGGGATAGAAGACGCGATCAAAGCAATTTGG
The DNA here is from genome assembly GCA_041487935.1 of Chthonomonadia bacterium. Lineage (GTDB taxonomy): Bacteria > Armatimonadota > Chthonomonadetes > Chthonomonadales > CAJBBX01 > JBGPOG01. The sequence goes on from JBGPOG010000477.1 coordinate 135, forward strand.
CAGTCCGACGGACGAGCGAACGGAAGATAGCGACGACAACATGATCGAGTATCAGCGATGGTTATGTGGAATTATGGTATTTCAGCTTCTGTGCCCGTCCCTTGCGCGAGCCGACGCCATTCACTCGGCGACCGGCAGCGGCAATATCGAGGAGGTCCGCCGTCTACTCAAAGAGGACCCGAAGCGCGTCAACGCCAGGCAGCAGGACGGAAGCACGCCGATCATGTCGGCGGCGATTCGGGGCTTTCCGGATTTGGCCAGGCTCCTGATCGACAGCGGCGCCGATGTCAACATGGGCCAGTACGACGGGTGGATGCCTCTCCATGCCGCAGTGCACGACGGCAACGATGAGGGACACTGCGAGGTAGCACAAATCCTCATCGCACACGGCGCGAACATCGAGGCTCGCAGAACCGACGGCCAATGGACGCCTCTGATGGCTGCTGCGCTCGAGGGCAACACCAGAACTATGGCGGTGCTCTTGGAGAAGGGCGCGTCGATGGCGGCTGTGGACTCGAAAGGCTCGACGGCCCTTAGTTTTGCGGTCTTCGGCGGCAAGCCTGCGGCGATACGATTCTTGTTGGACAAAGGCGCTGATCCCCATCTAAAGAACAAAGAGGGTAACAGTGCGATCGACCTCTCTCTTGCCGGAACAAACGCCGAGGTTGTTGAGGCGGTACTTTCTTTAGATCGCGTTTCATTGCACCTGGATTCGGTTTCGTTCGACCGCGCGCTCCAGGAACTATGCGACAAAGCCGGCGTCAAGTATAAGCTGGCTGAAACCGTTGCCGGAGCTATTTCGGTGAATATAGTCGACGTTCCCTTCCCGTCGGCTCTCAAAAGCTTGCTCCGCTATCCGGCAATCAGGCCGCCTCTGACCTATTCACCGGCCAGCGGCGTACATATCATCGCCAAAGGATCCGGTATAAACCCTCAAGCTGCGTTGCCATTGGGATCGGATCCCCGCTACCGCTTTGACCGAACTATTTCGAAGCAAGTCCTCAACAACTATCTATCACGGGCCGTCACGCACTATGGCCTCTGCAGCACGTCTCCAGAACCCGCGTCGCCATACTTCGAAGACGATGTCCGCATGCTGCTGAACATCGGCGCCAAGTTTGTCGGCCGAGCCGCCTATGCATGGGTGCCGCCGGATGATGAGGAAGCCCATTTTAAGCTAGCAAAGGAACGGGCGGACCGAGTTCACCAAGCTGATCCCGACATAATTCTCGATTCATGCGTGTTCGAGGCGGTCTACAGTACGGTCGAGCGCATCCCGATTCCTGGATGGGTATTCGAAGAATTCAAGCTTCCGGTCGAAAAGCGCAACTTCAAATATTCGGCGATGCTGTATCCGAACGGGAAGCTTCACAACCATTGGACGGCAGGCGCATCTGTTCCCGACATGACCAAGCTGGAGACACGGATGTACTTCTACTACCGGGCACGAAGGTACATCGACTCTGGATATGAGGCCATCCACTTCGGGCAGGTTCATCTGATGGACCACGACGATCCGGATCACACGAGCTGGCTGGACCTCTTAACACGGGTCCGCCGGTATGCAAGTCAGCATGCCCGCCGACATCTGGTTCTTTGCGACGCCCATACTCACGGCGTACTGGTGAGCGGAAACCGGCTTCTATTCGACTTTCACGCATGGCCGCAGCGCCCGAAGGAGGTTCCCTCCTCGACGATGCGGATTGTCTTACAAGCCGGGTTCGGAGACTCGATATACGGACGGAGCGCGGGCGGCATCTCACCGAGCGGGTGGTATTGCGACAATCTGCCCTATTTGGTCGAATTCGACACATTTGGAGCTACCGGCAAAGAGGGTAGGCCTGGGCCCAGCCTTCCGTGGGTCTGGGGATACGATGAAGGCGGCTGGCTGGCGCACGCGCCTCCGGCACTCAGAAACGAATACCTGATATACGCTAGGGACTGGGTGAGAAATCGACGAGAAGATGGTTGGCTGCAAATGCCGACTCGTATCAACCTGGCCGTGCCGGAAGAAGGGCAGCGTCTGTGGCACGCCAATACGCGGTCGCAGTCTTGTCCGGTGGGATTCAATGCGGAAGAGACGATTAAAGCGATTTGGAAGGCCGAGGAGACGATCCGGCGCTAATTATGCCCGCGCATATCCCTGCTTCTTGTTTATGTTGTATACAAAGGCCAGCACTTCCGCGACCGCGCCGTAGAATTCGCCTGGGACCTCCTGGCCGATATCCACTTGCCTGTAGAGCGCGCGCGTCAGCGGAGGATTTTCTACGATTGGAATATTGTGTTCTTCCGCCAGCTCTCGAATCCGTTGAGCCACCAGATCGGCGCCCTTCGCCAACAGGACCGGCGCAACCATCGTTGCGCCGTCGTACTTCAGGGCCACGGCGAAGTGAGTCGGGTTTGTCAGTACCACGTCGGCCAGAGGGATGGATGACATCATCCTGCGCTTTGCAAGCATTCTCTGGCGGGTCCTGATTCGGGCCTTCGTCTGCGGGTTTCCCTCCGTCTGCTTCATGTCCTGGCGGACTTCCTCTTTCGTCATCCGGATGGACTTCTCGAACGACCACCGCTGATAGACGAAGTCGATCGCGGCGAGTATGAGCAGGAAGAGCGCAATCCTGAGCGAGAGCCGATAGATCATATCGCCGATCTGGCTCGTGATGTATTGGGGTTCTCGCCGGGTGGCCGCCAGGATTTCGGGGTAGCCATTGGAAACCGTGCTGTAGCCGATCCAGCCGATGATTCCCAGCTTGCCCACCGACTTTGTTACTTCCATCAGGCCGCGGCTGGAAATAAAGCGCTTGGCGCCATTGAGGGGATTGATGCGGTTAAAATCGGGCACAAGTGATTGTGTCGAGACCAGGAAGCCGGTCTGCAGCACGTTGGCGATCACGCCCAGCAGCAGCGCCGTCAGAACGAACGGTCCCACGACCTGGAACAGCACTACCCCGAATTCAACCGACTTTGTAAAGAGAACGTGCGGAGTAAGCGCCGTGCTGGACATCGCCTTAAGGGAGTGCTTCATATACGCTTCGAGCCGCAGCGAAGCCGCCCCGCCAAGGCTGTGAATAACCACGACCAGCCCCACGAAAACGACCATGGAAGATAGGTCCTGGCTTTTCGGCACCTGTCCGCGCCGCCGAAGCTCGGTACGCTTACGGGGGGTAGCCGATTCGGTTTTCTCGCCTGCGGGCAATTAGGATTCCCTTTGTGTGAGGGGTGAGTATCGGTCGTTAGTGGTGAGTCGTGAGTTGCGCCCATCTCGGTGTACTCGCCAACCGCCCAATCGTGCTCACCGCTCACCACTCACCTCTCACCACTCACCACTCACTCTTCATCTCGCAGCGGCGAGCACCGCTTTTGCGGCGTCGCCGATCATCGGGATCATTTGATCGCTCACCACTAGCGCCAGCACCGGAAGGGCGAGCGAGACGGTCATCAGACCGAGGATGATCTTGGCCGGCATGCCGACGATAAAGACGTTCATTTGGGGCATTGTGCGCGCGACGATCCCAAACGCGATATCCATAATCATCAAGACTGCGGCTGCCGGAGCGGCGATCTTGAAGGCGAGAACGAACATCTGTCCGACAATTGAAATAAATGATCCCGAAACATCACCCCCAAAGTGCGCGCCTCCCGCAGCGACCGTATTGAAACTCGAAGTCAGCGTGCCGAGCAGGTAGATGTGGCCGCCGGCGATCAAGAAAATCGTCATTCCAAGCTGATACATCAACTGCCCGAGCGCGCTGCTCTGCTGCTCGCTGATGGGGTTCAGGATG
>JBGPOG010000478.1:0-3912 GCA_041487935.1 Chthonomonadia bacterium
AACCCTGGCTGCTGCTCAAGGTCGTGTCGGCGGCGGCGGTTCCCGGCGCGTTACATGCAAGCCTTATCGTCGGCATCTCCGCGTGGTCGAAGACGCCGCTTCTTGCAGGCGTCGTCTACGCCGGCTCGTACTTTTGCACGGCCATCATTTCGACCGTTTTCTGGGCAATCACGTCACATGGCCACCCGGAACAAGGGCTGATCACGCAGCACCTGTCCATCGGGGGGATTATTGGCGGATTGAACCAGAATGTGCTCGGTGTCACGATGCACCTGACCCACTTCCGTCGACGCCTGGGAATCGTCCAACAGCTTGTCATATCTCCTCCCGACATCAAGGTAATGCTTGCTATCGGGATAACGCTTGCTATTATAGGTGTTGCCGCGGCGCGCGCGCGTATTCGAGCCGTAGAAGTGGTGCGCGGATGATCGCACTCGACCACGCATCCCGCTGGTACGGCCAGGTGATTGGGATCAATGATGTCTCTTGCCAGATCGGACCCGGTATTACGGCCCTGCTTGGTCCGAACGGAGCGGGAAAATCGACTCTGCTCAAGCTTGCGACCGGTCAACTCCGGCCAACCACCGGAACAGTTAAGATGTTCGGCATGACGCCTTTTGCGAACCCGAAAGTTCTGCGAAGGCTGGGTTACTGCCCGGAGATCGAGCAGCTCTACGACGACATTACAGGCCGGGAGTTCGTCACGATGCTCACGATCATGGCTGGATTGCAAGGTTTATTGCTTCGGTCGCGCGTAAGCGAGTCGATCGAGCTCGTGGGGATGTCCGCGAACGCGGATCGGAAGATTGGCGGGTATTCCAAAGGAATGAGGCAGCGGATCAAGCTGGCTCAGGCGATTGCTCACGACCCGGACGTGCTGATCCTGGATGAACCGCTCAACGGGCTTGACCCCGTTGGCCGCCGAGAGGTTTCGATGGTCCTTCACGATCAGGCGGAGAACGGCAAGACGGTGGTGGTCTCCAGCCATATCCTTTACGAAGTAGAGCAGATGACGAAGAACATCCTGCTCATGAATCGGGGCAGGCTGCTTGCCCAGGGCGATATCTACCAGATCCGCTCGCTAATCGACAAGCACCCGCACCACATCACAATTCTATCTCCCCAGGCTCGAGCACTGGGAAAGCGGCTGCTGGACCTTCCGTTTGTACTCAGCGTGCGGATGGACCCACTTGATTCCCGCGTGGATTTGGAAACTCGGGAACCGGAGCGTTTCTACGACAAGTTCCCCGAGATCGTCCTGGAGCATGGAATAGTAGTTAACGCATTTGAATCGCCGGATAACAACCTGGAAGCGGTGTTTAACTACCTGGTCAATGGATAGGGACATGTATGGAAGTGTGGATGTTTGGGTGTACGATCGCAATTCCTCGCCCACATCCAACCATGCATAGACAATTAATGTAATGACAGACTTTTGCCTTTTCAAGTACGCCACGCGCGACCTGCTTCGATCCCGACGGCTGCTTGCCACTATTGGGCTTGTCATCGCGCCTGCAGCAATTGTCATGCTGCTCAAATTCGGCCGGCACGGGATCGACCCGGTATCTATCTATCACGTTTTCACGCCGGCGCTCGTCTTCGGCTTCATCCTTGTAATTCTCTCGGTGGTATTTGGAACCGGGGCGATTTCGCAGGAGGTCGAGCAAAAGACCATCGTCTATCTGCTCACGCGTCCAGTCCCGCGCTGGCGTGTGCTGCTGCCGCGCTTCCTGGCCGCGGTCCTAGTAACATCGGTAACGAGCTGCCTGGCGGCATTGCTGCTGGCGGTTGTGCTGCTGGGCCCTAGGCATCTTGCCGATGCGCCGATCCTCCGCGACCTGCTCATCCTCCCTGTGGGCGCAGCGGCATATGGAGCGGTGTTCCTGCTGCTCGCCACATTGATCCACCGACCGCTGTTATGGGGCCTGCTTTACGCTTTCGGGATTGAATCGTGGGCGCCCTATTTCCCGGGCATACAAAAGGTCTCGCTGATGGCGTATCTCAGGGTGCTTGCGCCGCACACTGCGCTGGAAAGCGACTCCGTCGACCTTCGCGACATGATCTCTTCCCTCACGCCGGCCGCCATTTCAACCTCGACGGCCTGGTGGGTTCTCGGCCTCGTGACTGCCCTGAGCCTTGCGGCTGCCCTCCTTGCTTTCTCAAAACGCGAATACGTGCCCCGAGAAGACGCAGAATAGTCAATGGCGCAGCCGCGCCAAAGTCCCCCACAGCATCCTGTTTGCAGGATTAAACGCCCGTACCGCCGAACGGCCTGTCAAAATACACTCATTAGATTTGGAATCGAACGTGAGCGAATCGGGGGAGAGACCCGACGGTCTAAAGCGTGTGCTCGGGCTGTGTGATCTGAGTCTGTTGATTGTAGGCTCGGTGATCGGGTCCGGGATCTTTCTCGTGCCTGGCGCCGTGCTCATGACGGTTGGGTACTCGGTGCCGATTGCACTTGCGGTCATCACCGGCGCCATCTGGTCGGCCGGGATGGCTGTTACCGGTACATTCAACCAACTTCTCACGTACGTCGTCTTTTCGGGCTGGATCTTCTATGCGCTCGGCGCGGCGGCCGTCTTCCGATACCGTCGTACGCACCCCGACCTTCACCGGCCCTACCGTGTGCCCTGGTATCCCTGGCCGCCTCTGCTCTTCATCCTGTTCGCCCTTGCGCTGGTAGGGAATACGGTTGTTTCGAAGCCCAAGGAGGCTGCGGTCGGCCTTGGGCTCGTGCTGATCGGTATTCCGGCGTACGCGTTCTGGAATGCGCGTAACAGGCCGGAAGCAATCGGTGCGGATTTGCTGAATGCGGAGGCGGATTAACAGATAGCAGCGCGAGATACCCCGTTCTACGTAACAGGCGGCACCCTCCCGGCAGACGCCACCTCCTACGTCGAGCGCCAGGCCGACAAGGACTTGCTTATCGGCTTGATGGCCGGCGAATACTGTTACGTCCTCAACACTCGCCAGATGGGTAAGTCTTGGCTCATGGTGCGGACGGCTGTTCACCTCCGGGAAGCAGGCGTCTCCGTCGCCATCCTCGACCTCACTGCCATCGGCCAGAACCTCTCTCCTGAGCAGTGGTACGATGGGCTGCTGCTTTCCCTAGCGTCCCAGCTCGACCTGGAAGACGAGTTGGAGAAGTTCTGGGATGAGAACCCGCGTCTGGGGCCGATGCAGCGTTTCATGGCGGCAGTCGAACGGATCGCGCTTCCCAAGTTGCCGGGTCCATTGGTAATCTTCGTCGACGAAATCGACGCGGTCCGATCCCTGCCCTTTCCAGCCGATGAGTTCTTCGCCGGAGTCCGCGAATGCTACAACCGGCGGATTCAGGATCTGGAATTCAACCGTTTGACCTTCTGACTGCTAGGCGTCGCGGCTCCCGCGGACCTGATCGCCGAGACGCGAATGTCGCCGTTCAACATCGGACGCAGGATTTTGGTGACGGACTTTACGCCTGAAGAAGCGAAGCCGCTGGCTCAGGGGATGCTGGGCGGGCAGGCCGTGCTTGACCGCGTTCTCTACTGGACGAGCGGCCATCCCTATATGACGCAAAGGCTGTGCCGGGCAGTATCGGAGATGACCGCCGACGACGGACCACGGACGACGGGTAAGTTGGTCGGTGGTCCGTCGTCGGTTGTCGATTTCCTATGCGAATCCCTCTTCCTCACCAAAGCCTTCCAAGAATCGGACGACAACCTGGCGTTCGTTCGGAACCGGCTGCTCCGCTCGGAAGCCGATCTTGCCAGTCTGCTCGACCTGTACCAGAAGGTACGAGCTGGGAAACGCGTGCCGGACGACGAGACGAATCCCTTGTGCGGGATTCTGAAGCTGTCCGGCGTGGTGAAGGAGGAGGGCGGGCGGCTCAAGGTCAGGAACCGAATCTACGACCGCGTGTTCGACCGG
>JBGPOG010000479.1:0-3904 GCA_041487935.1 Chthonomonadia bacterium
AAAGCAGGTCCCTCACAACGACGGTTCGGGATGACGGAAATGCTGCGTTTTGTCATTACATGCAACGTGTTGCCGGCAGCATCAATTGCTCGGTATGACGGAGTCGGCGGCCGCGGACAAGGGAACAGGAGGGACGCTGGGTCAACCGGATTCACAATGGCGGTTCCCTAGTGTAGTGTCTCCGACCCGTCCTTGCAATGCGAGGCAAAAAACACCCATACGGGTGGCCGTCTGGCCAGATTCCCTCACAAAGGCAGTTCGGAATGACGCTCTTGCCACTTTGTCGTCGTTGTAATGACATTACTGAGACACTACACTAGAAACTTCGCTGTTTTAGTGTGCAGACGCCGACCTCAAAGTCAAAAGCGGATCCCTCCGGGATGACGGGCGCCCCCGCCGGTTTCTCACTTACAGGGCTGCTTTGAAGCGCAGTTATTTGTTCGGAATGATTTCCGCCTAGACCTAGGCTGGGTGTTTGGAGCCTCAGCCGGGTTTGATATCCGGGGCGTCGTCTTCCGGGCGCACTACTGGTATGTAAGGCCGGCCTGTGCGGGCGGAGGCTTGCTTTGCTATTGCGTTAAGCTCGTCCTTTACAAAGGCGGGGGCGTGGCGGAGGATTGTGTCCGAGCCGTCGACCAGATACATCGACGGCACCGAAATGAGTCCGTACCGCTCCGTCAGCTCCAGGCCTTCGTCGATTAGCTGTGGGAACGTGGCGCTGTATGACTTGACGAACTCCGCTGTGTCTTCGCGGTTCTCCTGAGATATTCCCCAGATTGCGAATCCGACTCCGGAGTATTGCTCCTGCAGCCTCTGAAGGTATGGGAATGTGAACTGGCAGGTTCCGCAGGACTTCTTCCAGAAGACAAAGAGAAGCAGCTTGTCCGCTCTCGTCTCCCGGCTGGAGTAACGAGCGCCGTCGATGCCGGCCAGGGTGAAGTCGATAACAGGGTCGCCGGCGGTTTTTGTGGCGGGCATGCTAATTGCCTCCTCTCACTGCTCCACGGGAATACACTCGTTGAATGTCAAAAGCGGATCCCTCGCGCCTCTCCAGAAACAGAGTTCGCGAAGCTACCAAAAAGCAGATCCCTCCTTCGTGGGGATGACGGCTTGTTGGATGCGTTTCTTAATCGAACCAGCGAGCCCGCCCCCGCTTGGATGCTCGGGCTGACGGGCCGCGCTACGCTTTATGACTCCGGTTCATCCTAACTGTGAGCGTTGCATGGTTGTCCAGTTGACCTGAGTATACCGCCATTCGGAAAGAGGAAGGGCGGAAGATGCCTGATGAATGACGATGGCCGAAGGAGATGCGTCGATGATAAGCAGGTCCGGCCGTGAGGGCTCTGTGTGAATTTCTCCACACCCGGTTTTACATTCATGGCGACAAGTCGTAGTACTTATATATGCACAGACCGTTCTAGCGACAGCCGGATCGGCTCGATCTTCGAGAGAGCACATTGCGGTTCACGTTAGCCGCTTAGCCTGACCTATTCATGAACCTGGCGGAATGCGGGCGGGGCGCCCGCGCTCCAGCAGCAGATGAATAATCCGGGCTGGACGATGTGGTAAAGCAAGTGGCTGGAGCGCCGCTTCAGATGGAATTCCATTCTGCCGAACATGGCAATGTCGCGCGTCTTCCGGAAGGCGCACTATGCGTGTGGTAGAATCTAGTCGAACCGCGTCTCGCAATCGTTAAATCACGGTATGATCTCAGTCATTATTCCCGCCTATAATGCCGAACGTTTTCTGTCCGGAACGCTGGAGAGCGTTCGTGGCCAGTCCTACGAGGATTGGGAGCTGATCGTTGTCGACGATGGGTCTTCCGATTCAACCTGTGAGATCGTTGAGCGATTTGCGGCTGGCGATCGGAGGTTCCGGTTGGCCAAGCAGCAGAACGGGCGCGTGGCGGCGGCAAGGAATCGGGGATTTGAGGAGTGCTCGAAGCATTCGGAATATGTTGCCTTCCTCGATCACGATGACGTATGGGATTCGGAAGCGCTACAGACGTTACTGCGCCCTCTCAACGAGAACCGGGATATGCCGGCTGCGCACGGTGTGGCGCAGCTTATCGATGCCAACGGGAATGCTCCGCACGAAGATCTTCAGGCTTGGTGCCGGGACCGCAAACGCGCTGCTCCGAGCGGGATTTTGCAGATGGACCCGCGCGAATCGACCGGATTCAGCGCTCTCGTCTGCAAGAACCCGATCGTATCGCCGGGGCAGGCGCTCATTCGCCGGTCCGCCATGGACAAGGCAGGCCCGTTTGACCCGCAGGTGGTTCCCAGCGATGACTGGGACATGTGGCTGCGCTTGAGCCTTCAGGGCGGCCTGGCTTTTGTCGACGAAGTCGTTCTCGGATGGCGGGATCATGGGGCTAATGGAACGCATCGGAGGAGGCAATTGGAAGCGAGCGCAGCCGCCGTGCGAACAAAGCTGCTGGCAATGGAGACGCTAACTGACGAGCAGCGCAAGATCGCGGAAATCGGATTCGCACAGGGGGCACGCTCGGAATGGAGGAGTAAGCTTCATTTCGCATCGGAAGATCTCAAGCGCCTTCGAATAGGATCGGCTGCGAGGCAGTTTGCGGTTGGAATCCGCGCGTACTTGCAACGCGGACGCCGGCCGGCGGCGTAATTGGAGGAGATTTGATAAGGGTCTTATCGGTATTCGGAACCAGGCCGGAGGCTATCAAAATGGCGCCGGTCGTTCAGGAGCTTCAGCGGCGGCCTGATCTGATCGCGCCAATCGTTTGCTCTACCGGCCAGCACAGGCAGATGCTCGATCAGGTCCTGGAATTATTTGCCATTAGCCCGGATTACGAGCTGGATGTGATGGAGCCGGACCAAACTCTCTCGAGGCTGACAGCGAACCTGATCCTCGGGTTAGACGGCGTCATAGCGCGCGAGCAGCCCGACTGGGTGCTGGCGCAGGGCGATACGACAACCGTACTCGCAGCATCTCTCGTGGCCTATTACCATGGCGCACGGTTCGGACACGTGGAGGCGGGATTAAGAACGGGAGATAAACGACGGCCTTTTCCGGAGGAGATCAACCGGCGGCTTGCGGACGTAATGTCCGATCTGTATTTCTGCCCGACAGAGCGTTCGCGGCGGACGCTGCTTGCCGAAGGAGTGACGGATTCGTCGATACGAGTTACCGGCAATACCGTCATCGATGCTTTGAAGCAAGTCGCAGCGCAAGAGTACGACTGGTCGTCCGGCCCGCTTGCAATGCTGCCGAAAAATCAAGATTGCGTGCTGATAACGGCGCATCGCCGGGAGAGCTTCGGCGAGCCGTTCCGCGATCTTTGCCTGGCTATTCGTGATCTGGCGCAGCGATTTCCTTTTGCCTTATTCGTTTACCCGGTCCATCTCAACCCGAACGTTCAGGCGCCCGTCATGGAGATACTGAGCGGCAGCGCCAACGTCTATCTGCTTGAACCGCTGGATTATCTCTCGCTCGTACAGCTCATGAAGAGATCCATTCTCATTCTCACCGATTCCGGCGGCATCCAGGAAGAGGCGCCAGGGCTGCGCGTACCGGCGCTCGTGATGCGTGATACGACCGAGCGCCCGGAAGGGATCGACGCGGGGGTTGTCAAGCTCGTGGGAACCGATCGGCTGAGAATCGTGGAGGAAGCTTCCAACCTGCTTTCTGACGCGAGCGCTCGCACAAAGATGGCTACCGGCGAAAACCCCTATGGAGATGGCTTCGCTGCAGCCCGCATCGTTGACGCGCTTATCTCATTCGGCTAGAAGCGTGATGAAAAACCATCTTGAGCGCCTGGCGAATGAATTCGCGGCTCTGAAAGGCACAAAGTCGGCCTCCGCCGACTATCGTCTCAGTGCCCGGCGGGGCACTTCGTGTACTTGGAAGGCGCGGTTTCAACCGCCAGCCGATCTTG
>JBGPOG010000480.1:0-3903 GCA_041487935.1 Chthonomonadia bacterium
ATTACCGCAAGAGCGGCTCAATATACTGGTCGGAGAAAATGCACAGGGCAAGAGCAATCTTCTGGAAGCCATCTACCTGCTGGCGACTACCAGGAGCTTGCGAGCCAACCACGAATCTGAATTGGTCCGGCATGGCGCCGATTCCGGTACCGTGCATGCGTCTCTTGTAAAAGAGCGCGAAGGCGACGTAGAACTGGAAGTCAGCATTCTTCCGACAGATAAGAAGATCGTCAGGATCAACGGCGCGAAGCGCGCTCGAGTAATCGAGCTTCTGGGCCAACTGAACGCCGTTCACTTTTCCTCGGCAGATATTTCGCTCGTCTCGGGAGATCCGTCGCTTCGGCGGAGATATCTGAATGTCGAGATTTCGCAGATCAGTCCGAAGTACTGCTTCGACCTTGCAAGCTACAAGAAAGCGCTGGAACAGCGGAACCGGCTGTTGCGCGATCTCCGGGACCGGCCCTACCCGAACAGCGGCCTGGAAGCCTGGAACGAGCAGCTCATCCAGCACGGCGCCCCGGTCCTGGAAAAGCGCAGGTTTTTTATCGATCGACTGGCGCCCCTAGCCAACTCAGTCCATCAGGAGCTGACCGACGGCCGCGAGCAGCTCACGCTCGGTTATCTGCCGAGCGTGCCTGTTCCGGACGCAGGCGTGGAAGCGATCTCCGAATGCTTTAGGGCCGAGCTGGCGCGGGTCGAATCCGAAGAGATGCGCCGCGGCGTGACGGTTATAGGACCACAACGGGACGAAATTCAGTTTCTTATAGATGGGAAGGATGCGCGGTCGTATGGATCGCAGGGGCAGCAGCGGACGCTTGTTCTGAGCTTGAAGCTCGCTCAGTTCCGGATGATGTCGGAATATGTGGGCGAGCCGCCGATCATGCTGCTCGACGACGTGATGAGCGACCTGGACGACCGGCGGCGCGGCCAACTCCTCGGGATGATCCACCAGCGGTGCCAGACGTTCGTGACTTGCACGACTCTGCGGGATTTCCCGCAGGAAATCCTTGCCGAAGCCAGAATCTACCAGGTAATGGATGGCCACATAGCCGAATCCTGCTGCGAGACCGCAGGGAGCATCGAGGCGGAGGAATATGGCGCGTAGAGCTCAAATGCGCATAGGAGATGCCATCGAGGGGCTACTCGGTGGGTTGAACAGCGGGACGAAACTGCGCGAAAGCCTGGCCATGGCCTATTGGGAGCGAGCTGTTGGACCTCAAGCCGCTGCCGCCTCCGAGCCAGAATCGGTCCGCGACGGCGTGATGTTCGTCCGCACGAAAAGTGCGGTATGGTCGCAAGAGCTTAAGCTCATGCAGATGCACATCCTCAAGGATTTGAACGGCCGGATCGGGAGGCCGGTCATCAAAGATATCATCTTTCGCGCACAGGGAGTTCCTCCACCGGCCGCGTCCAAAGCGCCGGCGCCTATCCCGTCCGAGACTGATCTACGCCGGGTTGAGATCCCTGAATGTGAAAACGAGTACCTTCAGAAGCAGCTTTCGGAGCTCGACGTGATTGCCGACCCTCAGATTCGCCATAAAGTTGCAGCGCGAGTCACTCGTGAGATGAAGCTAAAGCACTGGCGCCTCGCTCATGGCTGGCGACTGTGCCCGCGCTGCGAGTCGATGCACTTGGGGAAGAGCGAAATCTGCCCAATTTGCAGCATCGCCGATCGATAAAAGGTAAGGGTGAAGCATTCGCGCGGAATACTTTCATCGTATTATGAAACCGACCGAGCGAATGCTTCACCCCTACGGCCGCGCATCGAGTCGCTCAAGTCAAATCCCCAGTGACTCGGCGATTATCGAATTTACAGCAGCTTTCCCTCGGACCAACTCCTCTAACTTGTCGGATATTGCGTCCGTTTTCGATTCTTCATGGCTGATGGCGATCCCGCACCTTAGCGCGCCGGAGTCATCGGCATAAAGCTCAACGAACTCGGCCCCGTTCAAGTCGCCCAGGATGGTCGTGTTCTGGCGTGGCCGCGAGTCGCCGCGCAGGATCATGTGAAGATCCAGGAAGTCCGAGTAGAAGTACGGCACCTGGTCGTAAGGCTTGTTTTCTCCGGCCATAATGGCGCCAACCGCCCGACCCTGGTATTTTGCGTTCAAATGATGCTCTGCGTGCCATTCCTGATCCAATACGAGGTCGTGGAAGAGTGCGATGTCGCCGGCGGCATAGATGCTGGGATCGGATGTTTGAAGAAACTCGTTCACCTTTACCTCGCCGGCGCTGCCCATCTCCAGGCCGGCGTCTTTCGCTAGTTGGGAATTCAGCGTTACACCCGCTCCCGCGACGACAAAATCGGCGGCGACGGTGGCGCCACTCTTCGTTGTCAGGCTGGAAACGGTCCCACTGCCGCTAAATCCCGATGCCTCGTCGTTAAAGAGGAACTTCACGCCTTTACTCTCGAAATAGCTCCGAAGGAAGCCACCCAGAGCCGGGCTGGCGAGCCGGGGCCAGGGCTGGGTGGCGATCTCGACGACGGTCACCTCAAGTCCGCGGGCGATGGCGGCCGAGGCGGTTTCCAGGCCGATATACCCGGCGCCGACTATCGCGCAACGCTTGCTGTGCTGCATCGCCGTCCGAATCGCGTTGGCATCCTCCAGCGTGCGGAGGTAGTAGATGCCGCCCAGGTCCGCGCCGGGAATGTCGAGCGTGCGGGGAGTGGCTCCGGTGGCCAGGAGGAGCTTCTCATATCGGACAGTATCGCCATTCTCCAGCGTTACCGCATGATTACTCCTGTCGATCTTGGCCACGGCGTGTCCGGTTCTCAGGCGCACCTGGTTCTTCGGGTAGAAGTCGTCGTACTTGGAATAGGCGTCGTCATCCACGTACTCGTCTTTGAGGAGATACTGCTTGGATAGGGGCGGCTTGTCGTAAGGCGGATGGTGTTCGCGGCCAACCAGCATGATTGTCCCTTCCGCATCGCGCTCGCGGATGTTCTGCGCAGCCCAAACGGAAGCCACGCCCCCGCCGACAAGCAAGTATTTGGTCGATTCTTCCATGATAACCTCCTGTTAGATATCCGGCAGAAATAGCCGGGATTTCACTGTAAAAATAGATTCCTCACAAAGGCGGTTCGGAATGACGGTCTTGTCGCTTTCTCGTTGTTGTAATGACATTCCTGTGACACTACACGTGATTTATTGGAAACAGCCGTTGCAGCTCGTCCGGCGCTGGCTGGCGGCCATATTCGCTGATCTGAAATGCTTCGGCATATCGCGCGTTGCGTTCGCTGCCGGTTATATGTACGAGGCGGTCTCCATATTTGCTCCAGCACTCCTCCGCGCGGGCGCGGTAAAAGCTCGACCAGATTTCCCGGCAGCCTTCCGGACTCTCCGGGAATCTGCCCTCCCAGCGGTTGTTGAACGGCAGCCACTCGAAGAACTGGGATTCGTGATGGCAGATCAGGTCTATCTTGGTATCCATGGCCTCGTCGATCGGAACCACCACGTCGGCGCGAAACGGCCCTCCTTCGGTAAACTCATCCTGCCAGTATGCGAAGACGGGCATACGGGCGCAATGAAGCGTATCCGAACACATCGGCGGCACCGTCAGCATGTAGCTCGCGTCCAGAACGAGCTGCGCCGTGTACCGGTGGTCACGGTGATAATCGGTGGGGCGGTTTAGCAGGACCAAATCGGGGCCGAACCCGAGGGTTCCGAACGACCTGATCAAACGGACCATGGCTTCGGTGTTCGCCTGCGTCACGTAGACCTCGCCGTCCGGGATTCCCAAGGATTCATATACGGCGCCAATCGACGTGGCGGCCCCACGCGCCTCATGCTGCCGGCGAATGACCAGAGATTCCGGATCTAAGATGTACTTCTTGTCGAAATGGCCCTTGCTGCCATCCGTAAGCGAGACGATCTTCACTTCATCGCCGCGTTTGCGATAGAG
>JBGPOG010000481.1:0-3889 GCA_041487935.1 Chthonomonadia bacterium
CATCGTCCACCCAGACACCCTTGCAAGCAGGGCAGGCGTCGAGTTTCACATTTGGAGTGTGGGGGAAAGAGAACTCGCGAAGCGGAGTGGCACAGCCCGGGCAGGTCATCTCTCCGCCGGATCCGGCACTGAACATTGCCCGTTGGAACGCCCGCTCGATCTCCATCAACCCGATTGACGAGTCATGTGTGACTCGGTTCAGCTCTTGGTAATCGAACCAGAGGCCGCCGCATGCGGAGCAGCCGTCGATGGTCGTCGCGCCGAATGTGCGTTCGGACAGGGATTCGTTGCAGCGGGGACAGGTTTTTGGCATGGAGAATTCTCCCGATGGGCAATTGACTTCAGTGGATAGCTGGAAACACTGGCAATTTCGGAACTGATTTTGTTTCTTGCTCAAGGCCGAAGATGCGACAACGCTGCTCGTTCTCTCGCATGTAACCCCGTACATCACCTTACAAATCTTTTCGACCTACGGCATGCGCTTTCGACCTAATTTACGGATGAGTCGATTTTGAGCGTCGATCGCATCCTGCAGTTCCTTGTTCGCCGTCTCGAGCAACTGGCTTTGTGCCGAGATGGTCTTCTTGAATTGTAGCTCTTTACGATGCTCGATCAAGCCCGGTCTATTAAGGCGGAGGATTGCGATATGGCTCGCTCCTGTTTCCGTAAGTGGGACCAATCGTCCGTTTTCGACATCTTCCTGGAAATGTACCGATGTATCGTCCAATAGCGGGTGCAGGACGCGAATCATTGGAGGAATACCTATGTTCAAATGAGGCCGTTTTTGTTTGTGCCAATTGCACCTGGGGCAGCAATAGACGAGGTTGTCATCGCTGTTATCGCCGTCGACGGAAAGTGGCACAAAATGATCGACGGTTAGCTCACCGCCGAGATCCGTTTCGGTCACTCCGCAATAGCCACAACGAAAACGGTATCGTTCCCGAATCGCCGCAAGCTTCGGGTGCGCCATCTGAGGCTACGCTCCTACTTTGAGCTTCTTCTTCGTCCGATCGCTAAGCGCACTTATGCGGGAGGCAATTTCTATGTCCAGGCGGCGCTTTTCGGCCATGAGTCGTTCATGTTCGCGCTCTAGCATTGCCATCCGATCCAATTCTTCCTGCAGTCCCGTAACTTGTAACTGCGCCATTTCTTCTTCATCCAGCTCGCGGCAGCCTGAGTCGTACTCGAGCTGTTCTTCGGTTGTCAGGCTGATTCCTTGACACGATCGCACGTGAAGCTCTTGCCACCGCTCTAATCTTGCCTCGTGCATTCTCTGTCTCCCGGCTTGTCACTTACTGGAATGACCAATCACAGTATATCGCGCCTAACGATCATCGTCAATTTACAATGCCTCACGTCCATAGCTGATTGCAATTCGTTCAGATAGTTGCGAAACAACAATGCTCGGCTCAACTTAGCTCTACGGTTAGTTTTGTAATCTCGACAGATGGAAACGGTCGATGCCACCTCGCATCAAGGTCTTCGATCGTGAACCGCGATTGTAGATTTCTGAGCGCTCGCCAAAAGGGGTGGCAAATCTCCTCGTATGAGCCAGACACGTCAAACACACTTTTCCCCATATCGATGTTCCGATGTCGATCTTGGAATTGAAGCACTTCTAATCGTACGATTTCGCCTGAACGTGCAAACTGCAGGTCTGTTTCCGCGGGTTCTTCGTTCCGGGTGACAACGAATTCGCCTTCGTAAACCAGCAAATTCAGAAGCGCAGTCGTCAGGTCTCGGAACGAATCGCTCGGAGTATATGAACCAACAATCCGAAGAACTTGGTCCCCACAACTGATGGATTGACGGACCCAGCCATTCTCCGGATCACCGAACGATACTCTTACTTTTTCCGACATTCCCATCGTCTATCGTCCATCGTCCACGCCCGTCACACCCGCGCTTCCTGCCGCTTCTCTTCGCGTTTCCTAATATTCGTATCGAGGATCCGTTTGCGCATCCGAATGCTCTTTGGCGTGACTTCTACCAGCTCGTCAGGGCCGATGTATTCGATGGCGCGGTCCAGGCCCATGAGCGTTGGCGGGGTGAGGCGGACGGCCACGTCGCTGTTGCTGGAGCGCATGTTCGTGAGGTGCTTCATTTTGCAGATGTTGACCTCGAGGTCGGTATCGCGCTGGTGTTTTCCGACGATCATCCCGGCATAGACTTCCGTTCCCGGCGGGATGAAAAGGATGCCGCGCGCTTCTGCATTGCTCAGGCCGAACGGCGTGGAAGTGCCGGATTCTGTGGCAATGAGGGAGCCGACTTTTTCGATGCCAAGCTCGCCCGCCAGGGGCTGGTAACCGGCGAAGAGCGTGTTCAGAACGCCGGTTCCCCGCGTAGAGGTGATGAAGTCCGACCGGAAACCAAGCAGCCCGCGCGTCGGTACGCGGTAGACAAGGTGCATGGTGCCGTCGCCAGGCGCCTGCATGTCGATCAACTCCCCCCGACGCCGTCCAAGCTGCTCGATGACGGTACCCTGATGCTCCTCGCTGACGTCGATAATTACCTCTTCGACGGGCTCGCAAAGTACGCCCTCGATGTTCCGATAGATTACTTCCGGCTGCGAAACTTGCAGCTCGTACCCTTCGCGCCGCATCGTCTCGATCAACACGCCCAGGTGGAGCTCGCCCCGGCCACTGACCAGGAACGCGTCCGGGCTTTCGGTTTCTTCGACCCGCAGGCTGACGTTTGTCTCAAGTTCCTTGAACAGCCGCTCTCGAAGCTTGCGCGACGTGCTGTACTGGCCCTCGCGGCCCGCAATCGGCGATGTGTTGACGCTGAACGTCATCCGCATCGTAGGCTCATCGACCTGGATGGCCAGGAGCTGCGTGGGGTTCTCGCGGTCGGTAACGGTCTCGCCAATGTTGATGTCTGCGATGCCGGTGATAGCGACGATCTCTCCGGCTTCGGCCCGCTCCACCTCCACGCGCTTCAATCCCTCGAAGACGAATAGACTGACGATCTTGCCGTGCTTATGCTCGCCCGCATGGTTGATGTAGATGACCTGCTCACCAGGAATGACCGTGCCTGAATGGACCTTGCCGACGGCCACTCGACCGCGATACTCATCGTAGTCGATCGTGCTCACGAGGAGCGCCAGCGGAAGATTGGGATCGCCATGTGCAGCGGGAATGTGCTGAACGATCGAATCGAACAACGGCCGCAGGTTGCCCTGCCCAATCGTCCATCGCCCATGTTCCATCGTCGCATCTGTGGATGCGATTCCCGCCAGTGCGTTCGTGTAGACAATCGGGAATTCGAGCTGCCGATCGTCGGCGCCAAGCTGGACGAAGAGATCGAAGGTGGTGTCGATGGCGTAATCCGGGCGGGCGTCCGCGCGGTCGATTTTGTTCACGACCACAATCGCCTTGTGCCCGGCCTGCAGCGCCTTCTGGAGCACGAACCGCGTCTGGGGCATCGGGCCTTCGACGGAATCCACTAACAGCAGCACACCGTCAACCATGCTCATGACTCGCTCGACCTCGCCGCCAAAGTCGGCATGGCCCGGCGTATCGACGATGTTGATCTTTATTGCGGACGGTGGACGAACGGAGGGAGACGATGGACGATCGACGATGGACGATGCGATAGAGCCGTTCACCATCGTCGATCGTCCATCGTCCATCGTCGGATAATACATGATCGCAGTATTCTTTGCCACGATCGTAATCCCGCGCTCGCGCTCCTGGTCCATGGAGTCCATAACGCGCTCGGCGATGGCCTGGTTGGCGCGGAAGACATTGCCCTGGCGAAGCATGGCATCCACGAGCGTAGTCTTGCCGTGGTCGACGTGGGCGATGATTGCGATATTCCTGAGTTCAGAGTGTAACAAGCGTGTTTTTTGCCTCCTGATGACCCTGCTAGTATACCATGGCGGCAGGAG
>JBGPOG010000482.1:0-3885 GCA_041487935.1 Chthonomonadia bacterium
AACGCCTTGGAAGCCTTTGCCCTTTGAGGTGCCGGTAACCGCGACCATGACTAAGTCCCGCGTTGGATCGCCGTTTATCGCAACGGCCAACACAGGAAGCGCAAGACGGGTATCTCGAACGACGATTGCCGGTACGGATGCGGGAATAGTCGTGACGCCAATTTCGTTCGCGCAAAATGCCACGGCGCCGCGCGCCAGAGCGTCGGCCGCGAAGCGGTGGCCGTCGAACTTCTCTCCCACCAGGCAAACGAATAGATCGCCGGGATTGACGGCCCGGCTGTCGTGCTCGATTCCCTTGGCTTCGGCAGGCGACTCTGCAGTGAGCCGGGCGTTGCCCAGCACCGAAGCGAGATCCTTCAGTTTCATCTCCGTGCAATCTGTGTCTTCACCAACGAAGCTGGATCGTCCGGCGGAACCTTCCAATACCACATAAGGCGCTGCGCGATATCCTGAAAGATCGGCGCCGCCACTTGTGCTCCGTAATAGACGCCGGTCGGCTCGTCCACCACGACGTAAATCACAGCCTTCGGCGCGCTGACCGGAAGAAATCCGATGAACGACGCAACGTATCTGCCGTTCGCATAACCAGCCTGGCCTCTGACCACTTTCTGCGCTGTCCCGGTCTTACCCGCAACTCGATATCCGGGCACGTTGGCCTTGCCCTTGCCCGTTCCGTTCGTGACGACCAACTCCAGCAGCGATCGCAGATAGGCAGAAGTCTCCGGAAGAATGGCCTGGCGTACTTTAACCGGCGGGAATGAGCGGATGACCCTGCCATCCGAATCCTCATACGATTGAATCAGGCGCGGTTTCATCAAAATGCCATTGTTCGCAACGGCTGCATACGCGGCGGCCATTGCAAGCGGGTTGACCAGTACCGATTGGCCAAATGCCACGCGCGATACCTTCGTCACTCCGCCCCGATCGCTCCCGGCGCCGAATCCCAGACGGCCTCGCATGTCGAGCGGAAGACCAATGCCCGTCTGATCGAGCAGCCCGAACCGGCCCAGGTAGTCTTTCATCCGATCCATGCCGACTTTGACCCCGATTTCCGCCGTGGCGCAGTTGCAAGAGTGCTGGATAATCTCCCGGATTGTTTCGCTTCCGTGTGCTCGCGATCCGTGATGGCTGGCGCATTTGACTGTGCGATGGCCGATCTCGACGCTGCCGTTGCAATAGAAAGGCGTGCTTGTTGTGATCACCTTCTGCTCGAGCGCGGCGGCCGCAGTGATCGTTTTCATGGTCGACCCAGGCTCGAACAGCGCAAGCGAGCGGTTCATGAGCGGGTCCTGCGACATCCGGAGCTCGTCGCGTTTAATCGGGTCGAAATTCGGATAGCTGACCATTGCGAGAACGTCGCCATTTGTCGGATCCACAACGATCGCTGTGGCTCCGAGCGGCTTATTCGTCACACAATAAGCGGCAAGAGACGTCTCGGCGATGTGCTGGATATTGGTGTCGATGGTCAGCCGGACGTTCAATCCATCGGCGGCGTCCAGCCTCTGAACCTGCGTGTCCGGAATGACCCGTCGGCGCGCGTCCACTTCAGCCCGGACGAACCCGTCGGCGCCCTGAAGCACCGACTCCTGAGACTGCTCGAGACCCAGGAATCCTGATGGCTTTCCGGTCTTCTCCCGCACGAGGAAACCCGCAAGGTGAACCGACTCTCGGCCGGTCGGATATGTGCGCTCGGGGATCGTCTCGATCGCTATTCCGTCGAGGTCTCTCGAGGTTTTTCTGGCGGCGCGGGCGGAGCGATAACGATCGATAATGTCCGAATCGATTGGAGTGGGCAGCACCACGTGCCGGTTCTCCGCGCCTAAGCGAGTTCTCCGACCCAACTTAATGTACGGAAGCACATCATCGGGCTTCTGGGCGAGTATTCCGGCCAACGTCGCCGCTGTGCGCGCCGGATTGTTGATCCTCGTGGGGTCGGCAACGAACTGGCTCCGCTGGACTGTGACCGCTATCGGCCTACCGCCACGGTCCATGATCGTCCCACGATCGGACGGCAAGGTTATGAGCTGCGCGCGCATATGCTTTGCCTTGCTGCGGTAGAACTCGCCGTTGACTGCTTGCAGATAGACCAGCCGGGCGACCAGCGCCAGATAGCACGCCGCTATGAACCAGAAGAGGTGCTCGATTCGCACCTTGACCTCGTCCGGATGACGCATTCTTACCGCCATGGCTGTTACCTTCCTTCAGGCGGCCGGATAACCACCGGCACGCCGCTTGCCGGCGCCATATTATTGGCGCGCGCCCACGTTTCGATCCGATCCTTGCTTCCTAGCTCGAGCGCGGTCGAATTGAGGATCTGTTCCTGGATCCGGAGCTTGTGAAGCACTTGTTGGATCTCGCATCGCTGATAGTTTGCGGAGGTCATTCGTGCATAACCATAAACGTAGGACACGAGGAGAGCCACCGCAACCAGTCCTGATGTAAGGGATGCCTGGATTTGCAGATCACGGCCGCGCGCGCTGGAGCGCAATTGGACGCGTGGTCGCGGCAAGACCAGGGTTCTCTGATACGGCGGAACGATCTGCCTTTGTGCAACAGCCATCTTGGTTTCTCCAGCAGAACTTCGTTGCGAAATTAGCAAACAATCGAGGTAATTGCAAACACCGCATATCCGTCATGCTGCAATGTCCATACGGACCCGTACCGGGCATCAGCTTTTGGCCCAGCTCAGTGAAACCTGTGAGATCAAGAGCCGATCCTTTCAGGATGAGGGATACGATGAATTCGTCGAGTTTTCCAATTATTTCAATCAATCTTTCACGCGTTCGGCGACCCTTAATTTGGCGCTTCGCGCCCGCGGATTCTCACGAATCTCAATTTCGCCCGGAACAACCGGCTTACGTGTCAAAGTATTCAATAATCGCCTCGCTCCGCATCGGCATTCGGGCAATCCGGGCGGGCACTGGCATCGTCCGGAATAACGGAGAAATGCCCGTTTGACGATTCGGTCTTCCAGGCTGTGATAGGAAATCACAGCGATGCGGCCCCCGACTGACAGTCTCGTCACCACTCCGTCGATGGCCTCTTCCAGCGCGCCCAGCTCATCGTTTACGGCCAATCTCAAAGCTTGAAATACTCTCGTCGCGGGATGAATGTCTCTAGGCCAGGCCTTCCGTGGAATGGCCGCTTTCACAATATCGGCCAACTGCATGGTCGTTCGGATCGGATTGGCGCCTCGTTCTCGTTCGATGAATTCCGCGATGCGTGCGGCCCAGCGTTCCTCCCCGTAGTCGCGCATGATGCGCGTGAGCTCTTTTCTATCCAGTCTTGCGATTAGATCGCTCGCCGGTTCGCCGGACGAAGGGTCCATTCGCATGTCTAGAGGCGCGTCGGTACGGAAACTGAAGCCGCGCTCGCCAACGTCCAACTGGTGCGATGAGATCCCCAGATCCAAGAGGACTCCATCGACCAGGCCGAACCCCACGGAATCGAGCAGCCCCGGCAGCCGGCGGAAGTTACCGTGAATCAGGACCTTCCGAACTTCGAGGGGGTCCAGCCTGGACTTTGCCGCCTCCAACGCCTCAGGATCGCGATCGATCAATACCAACGTGCCCTGAGGTCCAAGGCGTTCGCCCAGGAGGAGCGCATGTCCCCCTCCTCCCGCCGTGCCATCGACAATGGCCTGGCCCGGTTGCGGGTCCAGATACTCTACAACTTCCGCCGCCATCACGGGCCGGTGGTATACGGACATTACTTCGGCGATACCTTCGTCAGTCCCACCGCAGCTGCTGCATCATACATGTCCTCGAAAGTAAAGTTGCCGATCCGTTTGTCCCAATTTGCCTTGCTCCAGATTTCGAGCTGGCTGTCCTGCCCAACAACCACGGCGGATTGGCTTGGGCTGATTCCGCTCCATTCGCGCAGATG
>JBGPOG010000483.1:0-3882 GCA_041487935.1 Chthonomonadia bacterium
AGTAGATCAGCCGGTCGTAGATCTCGTAAACCTTTCGCTGCGTTTGCCTTACTGTGAGCAGCAGCAGACATTCGGTGCAGCTTACGCCAACGACCGGGCTGCCCTCGCGCAGCTTTTCCTCGACGTGATCGCGCCGGTGCCGATCGACCTCGTTAAAATCGAAACCGCTAAAGACCATATTGGTTCAACCTATCTAGCTCGCCTACCAGCTCGCGGATATCGCTCAGCGGTACGTCGGAAATGCCATCCGCATCGATGTATTTCGCCAGCGGAAGCACTTTGGACCACCCTCCCGTGGCCGCGTCGAGATCGGCTGCAATGTCCAGCAAGAGCAACGCCTCTCGCAATGCCTCATCGCGCGTCATCTGGTGGAACGGCTTCCTGGTCTTGACGATATAGTCGAAGACTCCGCGGATCTGCATGGATCCGGAGCCGGCTGCGCCGAACTCCGTGCTTTCGAAGCGCGCGCCCATGCCGTCGTAGAAGAAGATGCGGCCCTCATGTGCTTGGAGATCGAACGTCGAGAGGATCGGGATTACTCCGCCTATGCCCTGAAGGGCGGCCGGAACGCCCGCGGCAATAACTTTGGCTACCTCGGATAGCTTGCCGTCAAGACTCATTGGCTGGAGCTGCGAGCGCTCGAAGTACTTGAATTGCGTCCGCAGATAGCGGATTATCTCCATTGCGCGCGCGAACGAGCCGGAAATGGCCATGAGGGTGTAATCGTCGATCGGCAGCACCTTCTCCGCTTTGTCATACATAACAGCGAAGTTGGCCGTCGCCCGCCGGTCGCCCACGTTGATCACGCCTTTGTCGTACTTGACGGCGATGACGGTGGTGCCGTGGACTTCTAGTGGTGAGTGGTGAGTGGTGAGTGGTGAGTGGTCACCACCTGCCGTCCATCGTCCATCGTCCATCGTCAACGCAGCCGGCGGCGAAATCACGGGCCGCCCGCCAAGCTGAGATTCGAGCAGGCTACGCAAGTCGCCAGAAGCCATCAATCTCTCCACAAATTGAATTCAACGGCAATCCTACCGATCAGTGAACAAAATCGCAAATTGGAGAGGTAATTGCATAACTCGACAGGCCATCGTATCCCGTCATCCTGACAGGATCTGCTTGTGATCTTATAGGTTGCGCTGAGCAGGGCCAAAAGCAGATACTTACAGCATGACGGATTCGTTGTATTTTACAAGTACCTCTGAAAATCGGAAATAGGAAATCGAGTTCACTCTCCGCTTCGCTGGCGGTAGCGGCGGGCGGCATCCGGATCGACCCGCTTCATGCGCTTGAGCAGGTCGCTTGTGTCCGGTCGCTTGACGTCCGGTTTGCCCGGTCCTCCGCCATCGCCTGGCTTTCTTTCAGGGGACGCAGGCACAGGTCTCGTTATTCGCTCTTCCGCGCGGATAATCATTGTAGTACTTTCTCCTTCCGATCCGTGGGTCGTAACCCTCTATACGCATCGTGAGCCAATTAGGTCACAAAGATGCTGTCGCTTCAATTAAGGTGTGAACCGTATTCTGGTTCCAATCGATCCAACCTGCAGCCTGTTCTCTTGACGACTGCCATCGAACCGCTATCTCACGGGAATATTCATATGCGGCGGACGGGACGGTCAAGGACTGCAGCTCATCCTCTTCCCTCACTAATACCACATACTCCAGGTCGCAAGAGTCGTTCCGTCGGTCGAAGCTGCAGACCACCGGTAATCGTTCAAATTCCCGGGCCACTTGCCCGGCAAGCTGGTGCTTGATCAGCAGCATGGCAATGGGGTCAAGCCCTTCATTCCATATGCGGACCAGCTCAATAAACGCGTGCTGGCTGCCCACCCTCAGCAGCCGATACTCTTCGGCGGATTGGTTTTCGCCGAGCGCGGCGGTCCATCCTGCTGCCGGGCGAATGTTTCCCTGAGCTTCGTAACGTACGAAAAGTTTCCCGACCGGGTCGTGAAAATCGATGCTGTGATCGCCCGGAATTACCTGTTCGCAGCCACGGCAAGGGACGTCGAATAGGCTGCCGTCCAGGACCTTGTTCACGAGCTCCTTATCGGAGGATTCCACACGCTCCCAGAGCGTAACTGAATTACGGCTCCGGCAATCCGGACAAAGGAGGTCAATTACCCTGAACGAGCTCGGCTTTCCTTTCATAGCGGAAGATACATGACAATATGCGCCAGGTCGTCTTCGACGCAAACTCCAGCGATTGTCTCCAGATCGTCGATCGCTCGGGCCGCCTGCAGATCTCGATGGTGACCATAATTTATCCCGCAGAAACATCGGCCGGCCCTTTGCCAATCGACTGCAATTCGCAGTATGTCTGCGTCCTCCGAATAAAGAACGCGTCCGAGTTGCGTTGCGCGCCTCAGAATCTCTTCGTCCGAATGCCCGGAGCAACCGTCCTCCAGCGCAGTAATCATGTCTATGCCTTTTCGCCGGAGGCCTTGCAGAATCGCGTCCCGTGTGTTTTCATCTGCGTACAGGCGCACCATCAGGCCGGCAGCTTCGGCCGGCTTTTTTCGCGCGCATCGAGCTCTTCACGCGTGAACCGGTTGTGTTTGCGCCGCGACTTCGATACCTCTGAGTCGATGCCACGAGAGATTCTCTCCCACATTTCATCCCACGAAATGGCGGCATATTCTTCTCCGGTAAGCATGAACAAAGGATCAACATATTCTTGACCGCAACGCGAGGCGCCCTTCTTTGTCCAAGGGGCGCACACAAAAACGGCACGATAGAGACCACATTCCTCGGGAACCGGCGGCGGCAGGAAACCCCAAGTCTCACCCGTGTAATTTATGTGCGCCGGCACTGCCTGAATTGTAATCCCGGTGTAATTATCCGGCCATTCGCTGAGCGGTCCAAGATGCGGTAGGGCGAATGACGCCAAAGTTGCATAAATGCTCATGGTTCGACCTCCTTGCCGTTCCGCTGAATTAGCCCCACGACTTCCGCCAAACTGCCCGCATTTGCCAGCTCATCATTCAGCGCCCTGACGTTCGCCTCCACTAGCGGGTTCATGTCGAACAGCAGGTCCTCGCCATCGTGCCGGAATGCAATTCCGTTCCAGCCGATGCTTGTGATCGCGGAGCCGAATCTCTGGACGAAGATGCCGCGAAGGAACGCTCGCGTGTCTTCCGGCGGGCAGGTTGTGGCGGCGTCGATGCGGCGGTCCGTCACCAGGCGGCGCATCTCGCCTGCCGCTTCCAGACCCAGGAAAAGACCGGACTCCGGGTCGAGGTTGTGGTAGGCCAGGTCCAGGCTCTGGATGAGCGGATTATCCCATTGCAGATCCTCCGCTTGCATAAACTGGTCCAACAGCCGGCGCTTGGCGATCCAATCCACTCTGTCGGCGGCGAGCATGATATCGTCTGCCAGATGGTTTAGAACCAGATCCCACTCGGACAATATCCAATCGATATCGGGCGACGTGCCGCAGAATCGTTTCTTCGCTTCGTTCAGGTAGGATCGCTGCACGTCGATTGCGTAGATCGAGCGTCCGTCGTCCCGGGTAACCAGCCACTGGATGGACTGGTCGCGCGAGATGTCTTTGATTGCCGCAACCGGACTCTTCAGCTTTATTTCCGGTTCCCAGCAGTCTTCGAGCAATGAAACGACGAGCGCAGTCGTGCCGACCTTGAGCGCGGTCGCCCATTCGCTCATATTTGCATCGCCGACGATCACGTGCAGCCGGCGGTAGCGTCTGGGCGTGGCGTGCGGCTCGTCACGTGTGTTTACCAACGGGCGGTTGTGGAGCGTATCGACGCTGGCCTCGGTCGTGAAAAAATCCGCCCGCTGGGATAACTGGAAGATATGCTGCTGGCGGTCTGCTTCGACTCCGACTTTTCCCGCTCCCGCATAGATCTGGCGGGTGACGAAAAACGGG
>JBGPOG010000484.1:0-3877 GCA_041487935.1 Chthonomonadia bacterium
ATCCGGGCGGCCTGCGCCTCTTTTCGACCGAATTTGCCGGGATTCATATAGAAGGGCAGGCAGAGAATGTAGATCGCCAGGCTTATCTGAATGCCCCAAAAGCAGATGTTTGCCGTGAGCGTAGCCACGATGGAGACCGCCAGAAATCGAGTGCCAACCATTTCGCGGTATTCCTGCGATACATGCGGCTGGAACATGCCGCCTCGCACACTGGCATCGTCGCACTGAGTCCCCGGATACAATGTCAAGCTAAAACGACAAGAATCCAAAATAACTAGACAATTCGTGGAACTTTCGACCATGATGTACTGTCCGATGTCTGTTCGGCAGTTTTGCCGAATGAGCTGCGGCGCGCCTGATAGCGGCGCAGTATTTCGGGGACCACTCTTACATAATATCCAATGGAAGGAAAGGAGAACCGCGATGTTTCGACGCGCCGTCCACACAAGTCTTGCCCTCTTTGCCTGCTTAGTATTACAGGCGCCATCATCAGCTCAGTTTTACGAACAGACCAACCTCGTATCAGACATTAGCGGCCTTGCGGCGCACACCGATGTAAATCTTAAGAATCCTTGGGGTGTGTCATTTAGCGGAGGCAGCCCGTTTTGGGTCTCGGATCAGGTAACGGGCGTTGCGACGTTATACAACAGCACGGGAACGCCTCAGGCGTTGGTTGTTACAATCCCTGGAGGCAACCCAACCGGGCAGTTCTTCAACTCCACGCCGGACTTCAAATTGACGAACAACCTCAAGGCGCTGTTCGTGTTTTCAACGTTGAACGGAACTATCGCCGGCTGGAACGGAGGCACGACCGCTGAAATCGCGGCCAACACCCCAAACGCCGTTTACACAGGTCTGGCGCTAGGGAACAACGGGAGCGGAAATTTTCTTTACGCTGCGGATAACAAGGGCGGCAAGATCGACGCATTCAATGCGTCCTTTGGCCCGGCTGCCCTCTCGGGCAACTTCACCGATCCCAATCTACCGGCGGGGTTTACACCGTATAACATCCGGAACCTCAACGGAAAACTGTACGTGACGTACATGAACGATGCCACGGGCGGAGGCATCATCGACACCTATAATTTCGACGGCGTTATGACCGCGAGGATTACCGGAAACGTCGGGGGCGGACCGCTGGACGCGCCGTGGGGAATGACGATTGCGCCGGGGACGTTCGGGACGTTTGCCGGGAAGCTGCTGGTGGGAAACGAGGACGAAGGCGCCATCAACGCATTCGATCCCAATTCCGGGGCGTTCGCGGGCGAGTTAACCGACTTTGTCAAGCACCCGATCGTCAATACGGGTCTCTGGGGACTGAACTTCGGCAACGGCGGAAATGGCGGAGACCCGAACAAGCTGTATTTCGCGGCAGGAATCAACGGCGAGAACGACGGGTTGTTCGGCTCCTTGAGCTTCAATGCTTCACAACAGGCGCCGGAGCCGGGAACCGCAGCGTTGCTTTTCTCAGGTCTGGTTGGCGTAGGAATTCTCGGGATCAAGCGATTGCGCCGATAACACAACACTCAACGCAAGCGTTCGAGTTCATCGCTTCACAAAGGCCCTGCCCGGTTTGAGCCATCGAGATCCGGGCAGGGCCGTAGTTCTTTAATATACGATGAACCAATTGACTCGCATACGCGCCACCGCTATAATTCGAGCAGACGAATTCCTTATTAGGAGCCATGGATGAAAAACCTGCTCGTAAAGCTAATTGCCGTCGCGGTGGTGTGCTACCCAAGCCTGACTTTGGCGGACACGCCGCAAGTGGTCTTCCTCTGGCCGAGCGGATCTCCTACTCTGCAAGGCGCCAGCGAGAAGGAGATCACAGTACCGCCGGATCCGCAGCCGGGCCAGCGCATCAATTCGATCAAGAACGTACACAACCCGTCGATCGAGGCGCACCTGCCATCCGCGGAAAAAGCAACCGGCGCGGCGATTGTCGTCGCTCCCGGCGGCGGGCACCAGCAGCTTGTATGGGGAACCGAGGGCATCGATATCGCCAACTGGCTCAACGATCTCGGTATCGCGGCCTTTATCCTGAAATACCGTCTGGCCCAAACGCCGGGATACCACTACGCCGTTGAGAAAGAGGCTCTACGGGATACGCAGCGGGCAATCCGGATCGTCCGGGCGAGAGCCTCTGAATGGCATGTGAACCCTTCCCGCGTAGGAATCCTGGGGTTCTCCGCGGGAGGAGCGCTGGCCGCCCTCGCGGATATCCGGTTCGATCGCGGCAACGCCAGCGCCACAGACCCGATCGAGCAGCAGAGCTGCCGTCCGGACTTTGTGGGGCTGGTCTACCCCGGCTGGGCGCCGATGGACATCACTGCCCCAAAAGACGCGGCGCCGGCCTTTCTGACGAGCGCGGGCAGCGACGACCAGTTTCACGCGCGGGAAACGGTGGACTTCTTCAACTCCCTTTTCCGCGCCGGCGTTCAATCCGACCTGCACATCTACGCCCACGGCGGGCACGGCGGCGGGATAAAGACCCGCAACGGCATCCCGTTCGGGACCTGGCCTGTCCGGTTCCAAGAGTGGCTGGGAGACCTGGGAATGTTGAAGAAAACATAGCGGGACGAAAATCTAATGATCAAGATATTGATTATCACCGGCGACGCAGGCGAATGTTACGAAACGCTCTATGCGCTTCACCGTCTCACGGAGGCAGGCTACAAGCCCGAGATCGCCGCACCAACGCGGAAACGCCTGCACCTAGTGATGCACGAGGACCAGCCTGGCTGGGATACCTACGTCGAGCGGCCGGGCTATGAAGTAGAGGCGAACCTAGCGTTCGACGAGGTGGACGTGGACATATACTCTGCGGTCTTGATCATCGGCGGCAGGGCGCCGGAATACCTGCGGCACGACCCGCGCGTGCTGTCTATCGTCAGGTCGTTTCACGAGCGCGGCAAGTGGATTTTCGCCATCTGCCACGGGATTCAGGTGTTGATTAGCGCGGGACTGGTAAAGGGAGCGCGCCTGACCGCCTATGAGCACGTCAGGTCCGAGGTGGAAGCCGCGGGGGGAACCTACGTGAGTGAATGCCAGGCTGTAAGAGACGGGAACATGGTGACAGCGCAGAATTGGGGTTCTCACCCGGAGTTCTATCGGGAGATTATGGAGTGCCTGAGAGGTTGACGATGGACGATGGACGATGGACGATGGACGATGGACAAATCATAATGAATGGCAAGTTTCATCGGGTGGGCCATGTGCAATCGTCTATCGTCTATCGTCTATCGTCCAAATGCCACGGACTAATTCCGGGAACTGTTCCGCTGAAAATGTGTCGATGATAGTTGGTACGGCTAATCGCGCGAATTATTCGCCCCTACCATCGTCTGGTACGCGCTCTCAATCTATCTTGGGGTTGTCATCTGCGAGGCTTCCCGATTGGTATCGTAACGGCAGATCGCAGCGTTACCGGGCCTAGCAAACCGGATTCGAGAAGCGGTGAGTCCTTCGTGTACCAATGCCACGTCGTGAAGGCGAACCTGCCCGAAGGTCTGTGTTTACCCTGCAGCAGCCAGTCAGGCCATTTCTTCAACGACATCCCGTTCCACTCCACGTCCGCCGGAAGCTGCTCGTCTCCGATGAGGCGGTTGGGCCAGAGATTGGTCACCATGATCTCCAGCTTATTCGTTCCCGCGGCAATTGCTTTTCCAACATCCAGCCGAAAAGGCGCCTTCCAGAGCGTTCCAAGATCTTTGCCATTCAACCGCACGGTAGCGAAGTTCTTCACGCGGCCCAGGTCCAGCCAGACCGATCGATTCGAACCGAGCAAGTTGGCCGGCACGTCGAACTCGGTCACGTATTCTGCCGTGCCGGAAAAGTATCGGACGCCAGGGTCGGAGTGTTCCGGCCAGGAAATGAG
>JBGPOG010000485.1:0-3862 GCA_041487935.1 Chthonomonadia bacterium
ACGGTTCATGAGAGCGTTCCCGGTAGTTAGGGAGGGCGAGGCTCCTGCCGAGCCGCACCCACAGATTGCTAAGACCGCAGCCAACGGCTCGGCGGGAGCCTCGCCCTCCCGAGCCAAAAACGATTCTCATAGATTGTGAACTGTTACGGCGGAAACTCCCTATCTACCGGTAAACGATCGCTTCAGGATTTCGTGACAGTAATTTGCCTGAGACCTTTTTATGGCCGGGACAGTCTGCCATTTGATCCCGATCGCGCTCGACATACGAAAAATGGTTGACGAGTGTATCGACTCTTTGGTATACTTTCCGCTGTTGCAATCACCTGAGCAGAGCGAGGGAGAGGTCTATCAACAAAGATTTCCGCGTAAACGAGCAGATCCTTAGGCCGCATCGGGATTACCAGCGTGTTCGCGACGTGCGCGTAATCGACGATGAAGGAGAACAGCGGGGCGTGATGAACATCCGGGACGCTCTTGCGCTGGCCAGAGAACGAGGCCTGGATCTCATAGAAGTCGCGCCTCAAGCCGCGCCTCCCGTTTGCCGTATCATGGATTATGGCAAGCACAAATACGAGCAGGCCAAGAAGGACCGGGAGTCGCACAAAAAGCAGAGAGGCGGCGATCTCAAGGGAGTCTGGATGCGGCCCCAGACCGACGACCATGATTTCAACTTCAAGCTGAAGAACGCATTGAAGTTTCTGGAAGAAGGGGATAAGGTCAAAATCACGATCCGGTTCCGGAGTCGCGAGATCACGCATCCGGAATTCGCGCGGAAACTGCTGGACCGAGTTGTCGAAGCTTCCAACGGCATCGCCACGGTCGAAAAAGCGCCCGCAATGGAAGGCCGGACCATGACGATGATACTCGCCCCAACCAGCAAGTAGGCTGCAATTTAGCCGAATAATTCGAAGAGCTATTTTCGAAGCCGGGCGCGCCCCGGCTTATGTTTGCGAGGAGTTCTAATGTCGAAGGCAAAGCTGAAAACGCGCAAGGCGGTTTCCAAACGATTCAAAGTCACCGGGACCGGCAAGCTCGTGCACGAAAGCATCGGGCTTAACCACCTGATGCGCAAGAAAACGCATTCCCGTCGTCGCCGGCTCATAAACGGCAACGTCCTCTCCAGCCACCAGGTAAAGCGGGTGGCGCGGATGATGGGAGAAGGACACTAGCCTGAACGCTGAAAGCCGAAGGTTGAATACTGAACGGACAAAATTCGCTCCGTTCTAATTATTACGAGGGAATGGGAAATATAAGCGAGAGTGTAGAGCTAAGGGATCCTGCTGAAGGGGCTTTGTCGGTTCAGATTTCAGCCTTCAGCCTTTCAGCTTTCAGTCTCTCCTCCCGTCCGATAGGAGAAATTAAACATGCCTCGCGTTAAACGCGGGACGCTTGTCAAGAAGCGCCATAAGAAGATTCTCGAAGCTGCAAGCGGCTATTTCGGCGGAAAAAAGAGCCTCTTCAAGACCGCCAACGAACAGTTCATGCGGAGCGGCAATTATGCCTACCGCGATCGCCGCAACAAGAAGCGCGAATTTCGGCGGCTGTGGATTACTCGTATCAGCGCAGGCTGCCGGCTCAACGGCTCGAGCTATAATCGTTTTATCGAAGGGCTGACGAAGGGCGGCATCGCCGTCGATCGAAAAGTTCTTTCCGACATTGCCATCACCGATCCGGGCGCGTTTAAGCAGATCGTCGCACAAGCGGCGAGCGTCTTGAAATCAGCGGGATAGCGCCGAACCAGTAATAATGTCCAAATGCCAATAACCAATTCCAGGCGGCATTGGAAATTGGACATAAGTGAGGTAATTGCAAAACTCGACAAAGCGTACGTATCCCGTCATCATGAACGGAGTGAAGTCCATACGGACCCGTACCGGGGGATCTGTTTTTGATCTCACAGATCTTTCGGTGCCGGGCTAAAAGCGGATGCTTCACTCCGTTCAGCATGACGGCAGTGCGACTTTTGCAATTACCTCAAGTATTAAAACAGTCCCCCCGGCGGCGGTTTCCCGATTAATTTGAGGGACCTCGATGCCGGGGGTTTTTCATGCCGTCAGCACACACCCGAGACCAAAATGGACGAGCTCGATAAGATTGTTGAGGAAGCGGAGGCTGAGATCGCGTCAGCTCGGTCGACTTCTGAGTTAGCCCAAATGGAGACCCGATACCTTGGCAAGAACGGCAGCGTGCAAGCGCAGCTCAAGTCCATCGGCTCTTTGCCGAAGGAAGACCGGCCGGCCTTAGGATCGCGCGTCAATGCCGCGAAGGACGCGCTCACTCGGAAGGTCGGCCAACGCCGCTCCGATTTGGAACGCTCGGAAACCGAAGCGAGGCTGAAGGCGGAAGCGATCGACATCACGCTCCCAGGCCGGCGCATTCCAGCGGGCCGCCGCCATCCCCTGACCAGCACGATGATCCGAGTGAAGAAAGTTCTCTCGGGCTTAGGGTATGAGTTTGTCGAAGGGCCCGAACTGGAAGAATACGCGTACAACTTCGCCGCATTGAACTATCCGGAAGACCACCCGGCGTTCGACGAGATGATGACATTTTATGTCGACGAAACACGCCTGCTTCGAACGCAGACGACCGCTCTACAGGGACGCGTGATGAGCCACCGAAAACCGCCGTTCCGGATCGCGACCACTGGCCGTTGCTTCCGTTACGAAGCCGTCGATGCCACCCACCATCACACGTTCCATCAGGTCGACGTATTTATGGTGGATGAAGGCATCTCAATGGCGGACTTGAAAGGCACGCTGAAGCAGTTCGCAAGCGCAATGTTTGGCGGCGACGTTCGCGTGCGCTTCCGACCCGATTTTTTCCCGTTCGTCGAGCCGGGCGTAGATTACGCGATCTTCTGGCAGGACCGTTGGCTCGAGCTCGGCGGCGCCGGCTTGATCCATCCAAATATCCTCGAAGCCTACGAGATCGACAGCGAACGGTGGACGGGATTTGCCTTCGGCTTGGGAATCGAGCGAACGCACATGATCCAGAACGGGGTCAGTGACCTCAGGCTATATTTGGAGAACGATTTAAGGTTTCTGCGGCAATACTGAGTGTTGAGTGCAAAGTATTAAGTCTCCAAAACCTCACCACTCACCACTCAACACTTCAGGCAAAGTGAATGCGATTACCGGTCGAATGGATAAAAGAAATGGCAGCGGTGGACGCGGGAGCGAATGATATCGCTCACGCGCTCACGATGGCGGGTCTGGAAGTTGAAGAGACCGAGGAATCTGCCATCGGGCCGGTGTTGAATGTGACGGTGACGCCCAATCGCGGTGATTGTCTCTCGGTCCTAGGCGTCGCCCGGGAACTTGCGGCTACATACAAGATCGAGGTGAAGCCTGCGAAGGCCAACTCATCGGAACGAGGCGGTGATGCGGCACAACAGACCGGCGTAGTGATCGAATCGCCGGACGTTTGCGCGAGGTACGCCGCGCGGATCATTCGAAACGTCAAGCCGATGCCATCTCCCCCCTGGATGCAAGCGCGCCTGTCCGCGGCGGGCATGCGTCCGATCGGCGGAATTGTCGATGTCACGAACTATGTAATGCTCGAGCTTGGCCAGCCTCTGCACGCATTTGATTTCGACAAACTTGCGGAGCACAGGATTATCGTCCGTCGCGCAAGGCAGGGTGAGACGCTCGCCATCACGGTCACGAACCACTTGCCGACCCTGGCGGGAAGCCAGCCGACCACGAGCCTGAGCATCGCCGGCCTCGCCGCGCCGAAGGTGTCCAACGGCAACACCACCTTCACGTTCACGCTCGATCGGCCGGGTACCTTCATCTACGAGCCCGGCGCCGACACACCCACGGGCAACCGGCAGGTGGCCTTGGGCATGGGCGGCGTCTTGATC
>JBGPOG010000486.1:0-3850 GCA_041487935.1 Chthonomonadia bacterium
ATGGCGCGCCGGGATGCTGCGCGGGGTTTCGGAAGATCGAGCCGCTCTTGCGCCAGGCTAGATTACTTAAGTACGCGATGCTGGAAACGGTGGAACTAAGCTTTGCGCGGATTCAACCCGTTGTGAGTATGGCGATTGCGCTGCTGCAGGGCAATACCGAGTTTTTTCTATGCGATAATCCGGGGTGCCATTCCTGCTCTCACGCCCGCCGTTTAGCGGCAGAACAAGCCGTTATCCGTAATAGTCGTTAATGCACGAAATGGTCGGCGAGAACGATTTCGCTTGCGGTTCATTCGAGACGAGGACAATCTCAGCCAAACAGCCAGTGTCGAACGCGGGAGAACAATCGACTGATGCGTCCCCGAATTGTGGAAGTCGCTGGGCGTTGGCAAACGAAATCGTCGGTCAAAAGATCGACGCTGAGCTCTCCGTGCTTGCGTTTGTGGAGGTCCATCGCAATACGAATGATATCCGCCCTGGTCTCAAACCTGCCGTGCCAGCCGCAGACAAAACACCCGCTGTTGTCGTCCAAGTTTAGCGATCCGCAGAGATCGCAGATTTTAAGGTCGGTTTCTACAATTGCATCGTCAAAATGATGCCTGGTTTCGCGCCACATCTCGAGACCCCTTGCTGGTTACAACTCGCCTGCCGCGCACGAGCGAAAGCAGGCGCTGTACCTATTAGAACGACGGGCGCCCGTGATTTGTTCCTGCTAGATTTCAGGCTGCTTGCCACGCGATCAGACTGTTCCTCATCTGCTACGGCTTCTCTCGATAAATCACCTCCGCGAGCGTATTGCCCACGATGGCCAGAGACTTCGCGCTGCAGTTGGCGGGCGTGTCGTCCAGCGTATGCCAGGGAGCGTAATCGAAATCGATCAAGTCGATGGTCGGAATACGCCCCAACGTCGTTAATGATATATGGTCGTCGACTATGGTGTGCTTTAGGTGGTCAATTATATACTTGCCGTAGCCTAGCTCTTTGGCGATGGTGAAAACTTTGGTGTTTGTGCCGGGGGCCATGCGGTCGGAATTGCCTTCGCGGTAGATGTCGAGATCTTTGTCGCCGACCATGTCGAGGAGGATTCCGTATTCAGGATTGTAGCCTTGGTGGTTTCTGGCGAAGTATCTGGAGCCGAGAAAGACACCTTCGTCCAATTCGAAATCTCCGTAATCTTCTCCGTCCAACAATACCAGGATGACTCCGATTTCGGGTTTTTGCTGCTTGAAAATTCTGGCAAGCTCCAGGAGAACGGCGCCGCCTGAAGCGCCGTCGCTTGCGCCGAGGATGGGCATCTTCTTCTTTGCGCGATCGACTTCCTGGTCCGCTCGCGGGCGGGTGTCCCAGTGGGTACACAGCAGCACGCTCCGCTTTGCCCCGGGATTGAAGACGCCAATCACGTTGGTGAGCGGCATCTTTTTGTAGGTGAAGTCCTGCCAGGCCGTTCGGTCGGCGTACTTGCCCATTTCGGCGACGAGGTAGTCCCGCGTTTTCTGGTGGGCCTCGCTGCCGACGGGCCGTGGCCCAAAATCACACTGTTTGACCAGAATCTGAAAGGCTTTGCCGCCGTCGAATTCGGGGCGTTTGGTGGCGGGTGACGGCGGCGCGGCGGCAGATCCCGTTGTATTCGAAACAGGAGTGATGTTCGCCTGCGCGGGAGCACCGGAGTTGGAGCAGCCGGGGATGACATATGCGAGCAGAGCGACGGATAGGCAGGCGGCCGCGATTGAGGCAGATCTGGAAAAGGCGCTGTGCAGTAGATTCGAGACGGGATTTCGCGTGCTTCCGGCTCCTGAGAAACAGGGTTCGCGAAGCAAGCAAAAAGCAGATCCCTCCGGGATGACGGCTTGGTGGATGCGCTCCGGGATGACGGCTTGGTGGATGCGATTCTTTTTCGAACCTGCGGGCCCGCCCCGCTTGGATGCTCGGGAGAAAACGGGACGGCGCCCGTTCACTACGAACGATCTATTTTTTGAATACAAGCCGTTCCTCGCTTTTGCTGCCGATGGATTTTTTGCCGGAGAGGAAGCCGGTCAGGCACTCTTCCAGGGTTCGGCCGGTGTCGTGGTCGATGTCCGAGCGGCTCCAGACTTTGTCGAATGCCAGCGCGCCGTTGGCCAGCGGCGACGGCATGGCGACGGTGTATTTCTTTTTGTCGTCCACGGCGCTGCCACTTACGGTTATTGAGATTATTCTCTTGTCCTTGTCGGCGCTCGGTCCGCCGTCAATGCCGGCGGTGAGTCCGGCCACCTGGAGGAAGGCTCTATTTCTCTGCGGGTAGAGCTCGAGGCCATGCGCCAGCGCTTGTTTTATTTGAGCTCCCGTGAGCTTCATGATAACCACCGTGTCCGTGCGAAATGCGAGCGATTTCACGATGTCCGCAGCACTTGCGGGGCCTTTGGGAATGACAATCTCCGCAAACGACGAGGCGGCTAGAAAGGCGACGTCGGCCGATTCCACCTTGATCACGGCGTCCGCGATGATGTCTGCCAGGTTGCTTTCTTCGGTTCGGACGTTCTTTGTGGATAGCTCGGCTGCGACCTGGATTTTATCGGGGGCCGCAAGGGCGGGAGAAAGGACAACGGCGCTAAACACGA
Source organism: Chthonomonadia bacterium (assembly GCA_041487935.1). Classification (GTDB taxonomy): domain Bacteria; phylum Armatimonadota; class Chthonomonadetes; order Chthonomonadales; family CAJBBX01; genus JBGPOG01. Next base: position 2,598 of record JBGPOG010000486.1, read on the forward strand.
AGACACGAAGGGCACGAAGGACAGACGACCGACGACGGACGACCGACGACAGACGGCAGACCACAACCGACCAAACACCGACCACAGACGACCGACGACGGACGAGCGACCACGGACGGCCGGCGACGGACAACCGATGAGCGCGCTTCCTTATCCTCCCGAGTAACAGTAGGCAGGTTCCGAATGTAGGGGTGAAGCATTCGCGCACGACCGTCCTGCTGGACGCAAAAACTGACCGGGCGAATGCTTCACCCCTACAACCGGTATCTTCTCCCAAACCACGTCTGCGAACAGCTATCAGGTCGACGCCAGCGGATACCCGGCGGTCCACATCAGCGCCCTTAAGGCGGCCTATAGATGTCCGTTGTCCGTGGTCCGTCGTCAGGTTTGGATGAAAGGCGTTCATCCTGGTTTACTTCTTTCTCCCTTCCCATTGAAGGTACGCCTGCAGGAAAGGATCGATGGCGCCGTCCATTACTCTGGGGACGTCGCCGGATTCGCAGCCGGTACGGTGGTCCTTGATCAGCGTATATGGCTGGAACGTGTAGGACCTGATCTGGTTGCCCCATTCGATCGACTGCTGCTCGCCTCGGATTTCGGCCATTTTGGCGTCGCTTTCGCGGCGCTCCCGTTCGAGCAGGCGGCTCTGCAGAACCTTCATGGCCACCGCGCGGTTCTTGTGCTGCGAGCGCTCGTTCTGGCAGGAAACCACGATGCCCGACGGTATATGTGTTATACGGACGGCGGAGTCGGTTTTGTTGACGTGCTGGCCGCCTGCGCCGCTGGAGCGGTAGGTGTCGACGCGGAGATCGTCCGGATCGATTGCGACCTCCTCGGTTTCCTCGACCTCCGGGATTACGTCCACCGATGCGAACGAGGTGTGCCGCCGTTTATTCGAATCGAACGGCGAGATGCGCACCAGCCGGTGGACGCCGCGCTCGGCCTTGGTGAAGCCGTAGGCGTTCTCGCCGCGGAGCACCATGGTGACGCTCTTGAGTCCGGCGCCTTCACCGGGCAGCGCATCAGTGATTTCAACCTCCCAGCCGCGCTGCCCTTCGGCCCAGCGCTGATACATGCGCGACAGCATTTCCGCCCAGTCCTGCGCTTCGGTGCCGCCGGCGCCGGCATTGATGCTGAGGATGCAATTCTTCCGGTCGTGAGGCCCGTTGAGAAAAACCTTCAGCTCCAGTGCGTCGAGTTCCTTGAAAAACCGGGTGAGGTCGCGGGTGAGTTCCGTTTCCACCTGGACCTGG
>JBGPOG010000487.1:0-3838 GCA_041487935.1 Chthonomonadia bacterium
ATCCTTTTCCCGGTCTTCGCCCAGGCTCGTGAAAGGGCACGGTCGGCAAGCTGCATCAGCAATCTCAAACAAATCACCCTGGCGCTCAGGATGTATGTCCAGGACTATGACGAACACTGGGTATCGCTCGATGTTCCGAAGACAAACCCGAATGGAACAGTGTGCGACTCGTCACCTCGCATTCCCGATGGCACGGATCTCATCCGCATGATCGGCGGCGGCACGAGTTTCCTTCTACAACCGTACATCAAGAATAAACAGGTATTCACATGCCCAAGCGATGACGGCGCGGACTACTGGGGACGGAACAACCCGGGCTGGCCCTGGTCGGGATGCAACTGGTGGGGCGATCCGTCGTCTTACATGTTCCGGCATAGCTTCGAAGTGGGAAGCGGTGCAAATTGGGGCGATGCATTTAATGCTCAAGTTTGGCACGGCTTGAAGGATGCAGCGGTCGGCAAGCCTTCCCAGTTGGTATGCATCTTTGAAATCGCGGCATTTCACCAGGAAAAACTGCCGGTATTCAGCGATACGGTGCCGCCGCGCACCCGCTCCTTCAATGCGGGTTTCGCAGATGGACACGTGAAGATCTATCGCCTGAATTTCAAAGATCCGGACTGGGATCCCAACTTCGATATGAACTGGGTTCTCTACAACACGCCGGACGGCGGCGATATCCAGGGAGGAAGCGACTTCAAGCAGTAGGATTCGTTAACCTCTTCAGCTTCTTGTCCGAGTTGATTGGGGCGGCTCATCGATCCGAAGTATCCGGTCGATGGGCTGCCCCTTTAACGTCATCTCTTGCCCGCTAGGCCACCGTATTCGGATCTGGTCCACGGACCCGGCTCTGCCGAGCCCAAACAGCAAACGAGGATCGTTTGATGAGGCGTAGCTGCCGCACGTCTTGACGTCGCGCCGCTGGGTAAGCCCCCCGGCCGTCAGCCATACCTTCGCGCCGATGGCCTGCGGATTCCCCCATGACGCTCGGAGATCCAGCTCGATCCAATGCGCGCCGGGAGCACACTCGTTCTTAAGCAGGAGCGGGCGCTCTCCCAATACATTGACGACGATGTCCGTGTGCCCGCTGTTAAAGAGGTCTCCAAATGCGGCCCCGCGAGAAACCCGCTTGCCTTCAGCAATGCCGCTGATCTCGGACACGTCTTCAAACGTGGCGTCGCCCTTGTTCCGAAACAGTTGGTTGGATTGTTTGTAAGTAATGGCATCAGAATACATTTCGATGTCGTCCAGGACATGGCCGTTGGCAAAGAAAAGATCCTGCCTGCCATCGCGGTCATAGTCGATAAACGCGGTCCCGAATCCCAGCTTCATCAGGGTCGACGGACCGAATCCGGCGGGGTACGAAACATCGCGAAAAGTCGCGCCCTCATTGTGGTAGAGCGCGTTTGTTTCTTCGCTGAAGTTCGTGACCAAAAGGTCCAGGCGGCCGTCGTTGTCATAATCTCCGACATCGACTCCCATTCCGGCCTGGGCGTTTCCCTGCTCGCCGAAGGCAACGTTCAGATCCGTACCCACCTCGGTAAACGTGCCATTGCCGTTGTTGCGCCAGAGATGGTTGGGCGACTGGTCGTTCGCCACGAAGATATCGGGCCGCCCGTCGTCATTGTAGTCGAACCAGACGACTCCCAGGCCGTTGCCTGACTTTTTTCCTATTCCCGATTGTTGCGAGACGTCGGTAAAAGTTCCATCACGGTTGTTGCGATACAGCGTGCAGGTCTCGGGCGGGTAGAGATTTGGCCCGCAATAGCTTTTGTGGCCGGGAAACTTACTGCACCATAGATCCTTGTCAAACGTATATTTCACATAGTTGCAGACGAAGAGATCCAGATACCCGTCGCCATCGAAGTCGCCCCAGGCGGCGCTGCTGCTCAAACGCGGATCTCCAACCCCGGCTTTGCCGGTCACGTCCCGAAAGGTGCCGTCGCCATTGTTATGGTAGAGCACGTTCTTGCCGAAGCAGCAGACATAGAGGTCGATATGGCCGTCGTTGTCATAATCTGCGGCGGCACAGCCGATCGAATATCCACCGCAGGCCACGCCGGCTTTCTCGGTAACGTCTTCAAAGGTGCCGTCGCGCTTGTTTCGGAACAGTCTGTTATGGGGCTTAGGGCCCTTATATCCGGTGAGGGCCGCGCCGGAACAGAGGTAAATATCCGGCCAGCCATCGCCATCGTAATCGAATATGGCCACGCCGGAGCCCATCTGCTCGACCAGGAACTTGCGTCCGCTGCCGCCCGTGGTGTGCTGGAAGGCGGCAAGCCCGCTTTCGACCGCCACGTCGCGAAACCGGCCCGAATCGGCAGGATGCTTTTTGGAAACTACGGAAGGATCGGAGGGACTCCTGCCGATGCAGCCGGCGATCGGCAAGAGTAGCGCGGCGCCGATGAGAAAAGGGATCGTGGCGGACTGGAGGATTGGCGGCTTCCGGAATCCGATTGGCCGAGGGAATCTCTTTGACCGGAGGCTCGTTTTCATCGCGAGCCGCCCTGGCCGGCTGGTTCGCCAAGGCGTTTTTGTGCCTCAAGAAGCTCTTCTCGGGCGCCTGGCAGCGCCGAATTGCGCTCCAGAGCGTATTGGAACTCGCGCTCGGCAAGGGCGAAGTCCCTCCGGGCCATCGCCTGGCGACCGAGTTTCAGATGGACTTCCGGCGTGTCCAGGAATGCGGCAGCGAGATACCGGGAGCGGTTCTCTTCGCGCCCCTTCGCGAAAAGCTCCTGGAATCGCGCCTGATGTTTCCGCGCTTCCGGCAGCTTGCCGATTCGCCGGTAGGTTTCGGCGAGTTTATAATGTGCATTGACATCGATCGGGCGAATCTCAACGAGTCTATTCAACAATTTGATCCCCTCAGTCAGGTCTTCCGGCTTGCCGCGGCGGGTGAGCGCCATTGCAAACGAATAGAGCGCTTTGTCGTTGTATGGGTCAAGGTTGATAGCCTGGCGGTAAAACTGGAGGGCGCGCTGGAAGTTTGCTGGGCTTGCATTTTCCAACAAATAGGAGTCGCCCATCGCCCAATAGTAGTGCGGCTCTCGCGGATCCAGTGCAATCGCGCGTTCCAGAGGATCGCGCGCCTCCGCATAGCGGGTCAGTCGAACCAGGTAAAGTCCCATATGGCCCCAGGCCGCGGACATCGAGGGAGCGATGCGGGATGCTTCTTTCATCTCGCGAATGGCCATCTCCAGATGCGTGTCGCGAGCGTACGCTTCGCCCAGAAGGTAATGGCGGTCCGGCATCTGCGGACTGCTCGCCACCGCGGGCTCCAACAAAACGACCGCTCGGTGGGCATTGTTCAGGATAAGATACAGGTTTGCAAGCGCGATTCGGATATCATTGCTTGCCGGGTAAGCTTTCAGGCCCTTTTCCAGCAGATCCCGGGCTGCGTAAAGCTTCTTCTGCTTGATCAATAACTGACCCTGTCCCCGGATGGTCAGTGCATTGGTTGGGTCTAGCTTCTGCGCTTTTGAATACGCCTGAGTGGCGATGTCGATCTTTCCAGCAATCGTTGCCGCGTCGCCTAGAGCGATCCACGGAAAGCTGCGCTGAGTGAGGCGCGTGGCGGCTTGCAGGTGGGGAATGGCCGAAACGCTGTCGCCCTGCTTTATATAGAACTCGGCGGCCATCATGCGCAAGCCAAAGTTCTTTGGCTGGGCGCGCAGTGTCGCTTCAATTCGCCGCTTGGCATCGGCGTACGACGTGGGCAGATACTGGGGCCGGAGGGCCTCACTGGGGGTATTCCCGGCGGCGGAATTCGGCAGAAAACCAGCCGCCTTTTCGGGAGGGAAGGCCGCGCCTCCTCGGGAAGTCGCGCCGGATGGGTTTACGC
>JBGPOG010000488.1:0-3837 GCA_041487935.1 Chthonomonadia bacterium
CCAAAGATCGCAGGGCATCACGGGCCAAAGTGTAGACCATGAAGCCCAGTTTCTTCCACTCAATGCCGCGCTGGGCGCGGTAAAATGCTCAGAATGACGTCAAATGCACGTTGTGCCTCCATTCGTCTGTACGTGAATAATCCGGGCTAGCCCCAATACTGTTCGGTTAGCATATTTCGATCATTGGCGCAGCGCGGCAGCGCTGCTTTGCGCCTCGCCTGCCGCGTGGGTAGAGAGGGTAGTTCGACATCTTGCGCTTGACGCCGCGCGCGTTGTGGCGTGCAATCCGTGCTGGAAGCCGCACGCTGGAAATCTCGTCCAAGATGCCCTCATAGCGCCGTTTCCGGTCCTGAGGGGGGGGCGACGACGAACAATGGAAGACGCCGTTGCACTGTTCTGAGTGCGTGAACGAACGAGAGCCGGTCTGGATCGACGTCTGCTTTCAGAGCGGCGTCGTGCATGATCACTCGGATCGCGTTGTGCGCAAGCAGGAATCCCCAGAACTCCTGAAGTACGCCGTCGGGCGTCTTGCTCCGCAGGACGATGTTGCGACCTCGAAGGTGGGTTTTGAACTCGTCCAGCGTCGTCTCGATCTCCCATCGCTCGGTGTAGAGTTCGGCCAGATCCAAGGCGGGCGCTCGACCTGGATCGAGTACGCTCGTCAACAAGCGATAGAGGGTGTCCTCGGATTCTTCGTCGTCCCGCAGGCGATACTCGATTACACGGACCCTCAGACCCTGGCGCTCATTCCTGCGGTCTGTGATCGACGGGTAGACCCTCGATATATAGGAACCGTCCGCCAGGCGCTCTTCCACCGGCAATACCAAATTCTTCTTGACCCGCCACAACAGATCGGCGCCCGTCTTGAGCGCGAGGTTCCAAAGCTCAAAACCGTAGAAGTTCCTGTCTGCCAGACAGAGCATGCCCGGTGTGAGGCTCTGGACGACTTCGTGTGCCAGAGTGATCTCGCCAACGTCGTATGCCCCGGCCTTGGTTCCGAACAGAATGTGCGTACCGTTCTCCAGAAGCGTGCAGAACCGTATCTCCGGAAAAGCGCTCCCCGGCCCGCGGCTGACACCCGGACGTCCAAACCTTGCCCCGTTCTCTACGGTATCGCCGATATCCATCGTGCTGCCATCAAGGCTGACGAGCCGCCACTCCCGATGGAACGCTCCGCGGGTCGCCTTCGTGGCAACGGGGCGCACCATTTTTTCTACAAGAAGGCGAACCGGATCGGGACCAAGCCGACTCCGTGCCTCGGAGATCGAGGACTTGGCAGGAATGGCTACTCGCGCGCTTCCGGCAAACCAGCTAAACGCGTCCACGACGACACGCAGGATCTCCTCGTAAGAAACCTGCATATAGATCGCCAACGCAATGACATAATAGACCATCAGCGTGGCAGGCAAAGTGCGCTGACGCCGACTCTGGCGGCCTGCTTCAACAAGCACTTGGTTTACCGCAGAAGGCGGATAAACGCTTGCAAGTACAGTCACGCTCATCAGATCAGATATTCGAACGCCGCCAGGCAACGCGGCTTCTTCTCGGGGCATTCGATGCTCTCTCCCTTCAGGGCGATATGAGAGAGTTTACCCGAAAATCACATTAACCGAACAGTATTGGGGTTAACGGCCGCAAGGACGCCTGCAATTGGATGGAACGATCGTTTCAGTTACGCGAACATGTTTCTAATAGGAGCGTTCACGGTACCCCAATTGCCAGATGGTCCCCATGTGGGACATCAACCAGCCCAACCGGGTTGGCCTGTAGTCCACCCGCGCTTACTGTTCCTTCCATTGGCACCTGCTTCACAACTCAGCCCGGAGCCGGGATCAATCGGTATCCTTCATGTCGGCCACCTCCAGAAGTCCGAGAGGCTTGTCGTCCTTCATCTCTCGGACGATCTGACGCGTCCGGTTCGACGGCTTGTAGAGCTCGACGAGCGCCTCGGTGATGTCCACGACTTCCACGTTCGACGCGGCATGGTCGCACTCCATCGCAATGGCGGCGAGTCCCTTCTCCCTCGCGAGGCGAGCGATCTCCTTCTTTACAGGCTGAAGCAGATCGCCCACCGGCACGCGGCCGAACCCCTGGAAGTGGAGCAACCGTTGGTGCGCGGGGCCCCAGGCCTCCAGCTCCTTCACTTTCTGGAGATCCCCTGCCTTCTTTGCCGCCTCAAGGGCGGCGCGTTTCTCCTTCACCGGATTGTATTCGGAAGCCGCCCAGGCGATTGCGATAGCACGGGTGTCGTAGACTCCGATCCGGATCTTACTCACGCCGGATGATCTGGCATTCGTCAGGGCCAACGCGGCGATGCTCAGAATCGCCGCAAGCGCTGTCAATACCCCAATAATGTTCCGGTTCATGTTTGTGCCTCCCCATCTTGTTTGAGCGCAATCTACGGCTTGATTGGACGCATATTACCCGCGGCTGCAGAGGTCGGCATGGGCCGTAAGGACTATCTTTGAGAAGGCGGGCGAGTACCGATTGCAGGGCCGATGCAGTACAGGCAGGGAGGGCAAAAGGCGAATCGTGAAGAATCTCCCAAAGGAAACGACGCCGGGCGAGGCATCCCGAAAACGGGGCACGCAAGAAGCGGGAAAATGGACGAGACGATGACAACAGGCTGTAGCAGTCTTTCCGGAGGGCGCAGTCTCCGGACGCGGTGGCGCAAGTGGCGCAGCCATTTAATGCTCGCCGCGCTCTGCATTGCGGCACTCCAGAGTCCGCACATGGCCTCCGCAGGCGGCGGACCCGAGAACCTTTTTCTCGTCGTAAACGCCGACAACGCCGACTCCGTTGCGGTTGCAAATGAATACGTCAAACTGCGTCATATCCCCACAGCCAATGTTCTAGAGTTGCAACGGCTGCCGCCGGGCAGCACGATTACGATCTTCCAGTTTCGCGAACGGCTGCTCAAACCGATTCTCGAGGCGATACACGAACGGGGCCTTGCCGATCAGATCGACTATATCGTATACTCGGCAGGCTTTCCTTACGGCGTCGACGTGAGCGCCGAGATGGCCGGCCATAAGTACCCGGCCTACATCACACAGCCGGCATCCCTGACGGGGCTGACCTTCCTTTATGAGCCTGCTCTCTATGGCAACCCGGCCTATCTCGCACTAGACGCTAACTGGTACTTCCGTCGTCTCAAGTCCACTCATCCGGACACGCTTTGGACCGATGAAGACAAGCGCGATCAGTCGGAACTGCTAAAGCTGGTGGAGAGGGTCCAGGCGGCGCGGAAGTTGTCCACTCGCGATGCACCCGAGCAGCAGAACGCCCTGCTTTCCGCTGCCGGTGACAAGCTGCGCGCACTGCTGCAGCGCCACCCGAACGAACCGAACCTGCTCTACGACATGGGCTGTTTCCTGGCGCTGCAAGGCAAGCCCGATGACGCTATGAAGATGCTCCAGGCCGCCTTTCGCGCCGGATGGCGCGCGGCGACCCTGACGGACGCGGACCCCGATCTGGTGAACCTCCGCAGCCGCACAGACTACAAAACCCTGGTCGACATGATGCGCAAGGCGCCGGTCGAGATGAAGCCTGCGCGCGCGTTCCATCATTCCCTGGCCTGGGGACCGACCGGCGAGACTGCGGCGACCGCCGGACGTCACTACTTCCTCTCCGCGATGTTGGCCTACACCGGCGGCCCGGCAACCACGCTGCCGGAGGCGCTGGAGGGTCTGCGCCGGAGCGTTTCCGCGGATGGCTCCCGCCCTCCCGGGACGATCTACTTCATGATCTCGGGCGATCGCGCCCGCACCGGACCGCGGGAATGGGCCTTCCAGTCTGCCGCCACGGCCCTCAAGAACCTGGGAGTTAAGGCGGAGG
>JBGPOG010000489.1:0-3823 GCA_041487935.1 Chthonomonadia bacterium
CAAGATGGCTGCGCTGGAGGGCCACTTCGACTCGGCCCAGCTCAAATGGCTGGAAAGCGACCTAAAGAAGCTGAAGAAGGGCGCTCCCGTCTTTCTGTTTTGCCACCACGGCATCGGAACTGCCGAATCGCAAGTCGACAATGCCGAAGACCTGTTGCGAATCATTGCGCCTCACAACATTGCCGCGATGTTCTTCGCGGATGGCAAGAAGGAACAACAATGGAAGGTCAACGGGATTCAGTGCTTTGTGTCGCGCGGGTTGGATGCGGGCAATTATCAGATCGTAGAAGCCGGTCCGCGCGACATTCGGGTTTTGAGCGCTCGATTGGACGATGCCGGCATGCCGCCATCGTTGGTTGCGACCGTTCCACGCGGCACGGCCGCTAGGCTTCGCGTCGCCTTCGGTTGGGATGATCCGAATATCCCGCTGCTCGCTCGCCGCCAGTTCCTCGTTGAGCTTCAAAACGAAAAGGGGCCGATCGAAGACAACGGAATGAAGGCCGAATATGCCATCGACTCCGGATCGCCCAGGCCGATGATCCCGGACGAACGCGTTCTGCCAGACGAGCGAAGAAGACGCGGCACCCGCTTCATGGCACGATTTGAAACGAAGGGCTTGGGAATTGGAAACCACATCCTGAAGATCAGAATGGCCGCGCCGGACGGAGTGGCATTCGAACGCGAGGAGACCTTTACCGTGGAGCTGCTCACAGGGCAGCCTAAACAAGCCTGGAGTTTTCACGCCGGAGAAGCGATCCAGTCCAGCGCAGTCATCGACGCGACGACGGTATTTGTTGCATCCCTCGATGGCCGTGTCTACGCCCTGGAAACGAAAGAGGGGAAGAAACGATGGTCTTCAACCAAATGCGGACCGATCGTCACCCCGCCGGTGGTTGATAGCGGAACGGTGTACGTTGCCTCGACAGACCACTTTCTCTACGCATTCGACTCCCAATCCGGAGCCATGAAATGGAAATTCGACTCCACAGCGCCGCTGTTCGCCACTCCCGCGGTGGCCGGCGGGACTGTTTGCATTGGAGCGAACAAGAAAGTCTTTGGGGTGGATGCCGCAACTGGCAAACAGAGGTGGGAACTGAATGACGGATCGTTCTTCAGGTCCGGAGTCGCCGCTTCCAGTGACGTGTTCTATCTTGCCGGCTCAGATAGCTCCTTGTATGCGCTGGACGCCGCTAACGGCTCTGCTCGCTGGAAGTCCAATCCGATTGGTGACAAAGGCGGAAGCGTTCAATCGGACGACACGGGGTTGGCTGCTTCCCCCACCGTCGGATTAGGGCGGGTCTATTCGTGCTCCAAGGACGGCCGGATCTGTGCCATCAATGCCCGAACGGGTGACGTAGAATGGTTGGTTAACCTTTCGCCTGGAGGAGAGTCCACTCGTTGCTTATCTCAGGTCTATGCGGATGGTAAGATCTATGCCGCCGGCGCCGGGCCGAAGGGCGGCATCTATGCCCTGGATGCCCGAACGGGCTCGTTGATGTGGAAGTGCTCGACGGGGTATGAAAACTCCGGATCACCTATCGCTGCCGATAACGGCGTTCTGGCGGTAACCTCAATTCGCGGAATGCTTTCGTTAATCGACGCTGCCACTGGAAAGGTGAACGCGCAATACTCTCTCGCACCCGGGCATTGCTTTTCAGCGCCGGCATTGGCCGGCAAATTGGCCGTTGCCACCTCGACAAACGGAATGGCGACTGCGATCGCACTGCCGTAAGAGATAGCTATGCTTTTCTGTCGACCGCATAACGCCGGATGAGTTCGTGCGCGACAGCGGCCGGCTCCCAGCCGTCCACGGCGACGGCCTTGTCCTCGAGCTCCTTGTAAACCTCGAAGAAGTGGATGATCTCTTTCTTACGGTGGTCCGAGAGGTCGTCGAGGTCGCGTACGCCTTCGAAGCGCGGATCCCGGGCAAAGACGCAGATGATCTTGTCGTCCTGCCCTTTGTCGTCGTGCATGCGCAGGACGCCGACCGGGCGGGCGGCCATGACGGTCGCCATGGGTACGGGATGGCTTGTCAGCACGAGCACGTCCAGCGGGTCGCCGTCTTCAAAGAGAGTGCTCGGGATGAAGCCGTAGTTGCACGGATAGTACATCGGCGAGAAGAGCGTCCGGTCCAGCACGAAGGCCCCGTAGCGAGTATCGTATTCGATCTTATTCGAAGTCCCCTGCGTAATCTCGATGACGACGTTCACTTCGTACGGTGCGTTGTCGCCGACGGGGACGTCGGTAAGGTGCATTCGCATCTGACCTACGCTATCCTTCCACTGCTTCCAGTTCCTGCTCGGCAACCTCGATTATGGCTTGCTGCGCAGGCGGCACATTCGGCAGTGCTTCGCAGTGCCGGCCGAACGGGCGTTTCGTACGCTGGACCGCCGTCTCTATCAGTCCTCTGAACAGTGGGTGCGCGCGGTTTGGTCGGGATTTGAATTCCGGGTGAAACTGAGTCGCGATGAAGAACGGGTGGTCCGGAATCTCGACGATCTCTACCAATCGGTAGTCCGGGGAAATGCCGGAGCAGCGCATCCCATACTTGTGCAGCGTTTCCCGGTAGTCATTGTTGAGCTCGTAACGGTGCCGGTGGCGCTCGTGAATTTGCGGCGCTCCGTAGAGTTTCTCCGCGAGAGAGTTGGCAACGAGTTGGCATTTATAGCTGCCCAAACGCATGGATGCGCCTTTATAACGGATGTCCTTCTGCTCGGGAAGTATATGGATGACCGCATGCTCGGCGTCCGGCATACACTCTTCCGTGTGCGCGTCGGCAATCTTACAGACGTTCCGGGCGAATTCGATCACAGCCATCTGCATGCCGTAACATAGTCCGAGGTACGGCACGTTTTTCGTCCGGGCGTAATGGACTGCATTGATTTTGCCCTCGACGCCCCTCGCGCCAAAGCCACCGGCAACCACGATCGCGTCCATTCCCGAGAGTCGCTCTTCCACGTCTTCCGCTTGCAGCGTTTCGCTGTCAACCCAATGAATATTGACCCTCGCATTGTTGGCTATGCCGCCGTGCTTCAGCGACTCTGCAATCGAGATGTATGCGTCGCCATTGCCGGTGTACTTGCCGACGACCGCGACCGAGACTTCATACAGCGGCCGCTTGATCCGCTGGACGATCTCTTCCCACTCCTCGAGGTTGGCGTCTCTCTCCGGCAGTCCGAGCCGTCGAACCACCAGCCTTGCGAGGCCGGACTCCTCGAACCGCAGCGGGACTTCATAGATCGTCTCGATGTCCATCGCCTCGATCACCGCTTCCTTGTCGACGTCGCAGAAGAGGCTGATCTTCTCCTTCATCTCGTCGGAGAGCGGCTGGCGCGTGCGGCAGATCAGTACGTCCGGCTGAATCCCCATCTCGCGCAGCTTGATGACCGAGTGCTGGGTCGGCTTGGTCTTCACCTCGCCCCACGGCCCGACGAATGGGATCAGCGTCACGTGGATGTACAGGCAGTTCGCGTGGCCGACGTCTTTGCGGAGCTGGCGAATCGCCTCGACAAAGATCTGTCCTTCGATGTCTCCGACCGTCCCGCCGATCTCGGCGATCACCACATCCGCCTGCGTCTCCAGGCCAACGCGGACCACGCGCTCCTTGATCTCGTTGGTAATATGAGGGATCATCTGCACGGTCCCGCCGAGATAGTCTCCGCGGCGCTCTTTCGCGATGACCTCGCTGTAGACCGAGCCGGTGGTGATGGAGGAATGGCGCGTGAGGTTCACGTCGATGAATCGCTCGTAATGGCCCAGGTCCAGGTCGGTCTCTGCCCCGTCATCGGTCACGAATACTTCGCCGTGCTGGTAAGGGTTCATG
>JBGPOG010000490.1:0-3813 GCA_041487935.1 Chthonomonadia bacterium
CTTGTCCTCGATGTCTACGAGCAACTGGAGGGATTCGCCCGGCGCAAACAGATCAGGTTAAACGTCGGTGAAATCGACGAAGCGCAAGTCGACGGCGATCCTTTGTGGCTGCGACAAATCCTCACCAACCTCTGCAACAACGCCGTCAAATACACACCGGAGGGCGGAACAGTCACTATGGCCCTTACTTTGGATGGAGGTGATTGGAACGGGAGGGGGGGAGACAAGGAGACGCGCGGACGTGGGATTCGTAACAAATCAACAACCGGCGCCCATCAGCCATCGACCATCAACCATCAACGCTTTGCCCGTGTAAGCGTATCGGACACGGGACACGGGATTCCGCCGGAGCATCTTCCCCATATCTTCGACCGATTCTATCGGGCCGACGCCGGCCGCAGCCGGGATGCCGGAGGCGTCGGGCTCGGGCTGAACATTGCGAAGTGGGCGGCCGAATCGCATGGCGGGCGCATCGAGGTGCAGAGCGAGGTGGGCAAGGGAAGCACGTTTACCCTGGTCTTACCAGCCGCAACGGAAAAGGTCGATAGAGACGCGGGTGCATCATCGACAATATCGGCTGGCCGCGACCGCGCCTGAGATTTCCGGCAGCCGAAAAGCGCATTCAAGACGAAACCAACATGAATCGCCGGTTGCAGTCCGCTTCACGCCGTCATCAATGCGTCTTCAAAGTAAGCGAGGCGCTCGCGGAGCATGTGGCGCGCGCGGGATAGCCGAGACTTTACCGTACCCAGAGACAGGCCCGTTTCCTTTGCGATCTCCTCGTAAGTCCGTCCTTCTTCATGAAACATCTCGACCATTCGCCGTTGATAACTCGGAAGGTGGCGGATCGCTTTGTCAAGCAAGTTGCGTTTCTCTTGATCCAGGAACCGCTGTTCCGGACCGGGGCCGTCATCGGCGACCTGATGGAGCAGAACACTTCCTTCGACCTCGAGACCTTCGTCCAGCGAAACGTGGGACCGATGCGGTGCGCGAATGCACGTATCGACGTAAACGTTTCGCGCAATTCGGAAGACCCAGGACATAAAGTTGGACTCATTGCGGAAGGTGTGGATATTCTCGTATAGCCGAACCAGGACCTGGCTGGCGATATCTGACGCATCGTCGTGATTCCGCGACAAAGCGAATGCGAATTTGTAGAGCGGCTTTTCGTACCGCTGGATCAATGCGTCCCAGGCTCCCGGATGGCCCCGGCGGCACGCTTCGATGAGCGATGTTTCGTCCAACTGGACGTGAAGGATTCCCGGATTGGCGGTCGTAGACCGGTGATTTCGACGAATATGCAGACGGGAAATGGCGATATCCATGGCGCGCCCAAACCTTTCAAACATGCAAATTGGTGTGCCGACGGACACGGACGGGATGCCTGTCTTAGATAATACAAAAAACACAAAGGCGCCGGCCGCCGCGCGAATGCGCGACGGCCAGGCGCCCTGGGCCTGTAAACCTCCCCGACGTTCGGGGCCGGGTTGGCATTTATTCAGTTTGTTTTATGCGGAAACAGATCGACGGACGGAACGTTATTTATTTAGCTTTGAAACCTCAAATTTCCTCTATTTAATTGTGCCGGTATTCAGTTTTTTTGAATGAAATGTCTCCGCTGAATGTCGGACGAACAGGGTCCGGCGTAGAAGAAGCGGACCCAACAAACTTATGGCCTCACTCCCAACTGATACTACCACAAATCGCTACGGAATCCTGCTGAATTTGCCGGCCTCGCCTGCTTTTTTTGGGTAGCTGGTAAAATGGGGGCGCGTCGATTGCTGCAAGGAGGCTCGAAATGTCAATCACTCTTGAAGAGAGGCACGCTCGGACAGATCCGTTGTATGAACCGATGCCTAAGCGCCCGCTCGGGCGGCTTGGTTGGAGCGCCAGCCTGTTTACGATGGGCGGCGTCAAGTGGGACACGATGTGCAGCGACGCGGAAGCCGTTGCGCTCGTACAACGAGCGCTGGAACTGGGAGTAAACACTTTCGACACGGCCCACAGCTATGGAGAGGGCGAAAGCGAGCGTAAGCTCGGCCTCGTGCTGGAAGACATCCGCGAGCGCGTGTGGGTGAACACGAAAACAATCGACCGCACTTACGACGGCGCGATGCGGCAAATGGAGATCTCCTTCAAGCGCCTGAAGACGGATTACGTTGACCTGATGTTCGTGCATTCGGTCGATAATGAAGAGCATTACCGCCAAATCATGGCGCCGAACAGCGTGCTGAAGGCCGTGGAAGAGATGAAAACGGCGGGACGCGTGCGCCACATAGGCGTTTCCGGCCACTGGGTGCGCGACGTTCAGGCCCGGATCATCCAGGACTTTCCGTTCGAGGCCGTCCTTCACCCGGCCGGACTATTTAACGTGGCGTACGACTACAGCTTCCTGGATGTCGTAACGCCGGTCGCCAGAGAGCGCGGAATGGCGGTGCTCGGAATGAAAATTCTGGGATCGGGCCGGGTTAAGAGAGCGCGCAGCATCGAGCCTTATCTTCGTTACAGTTTTTCGCTTCCCATAGATACCGCGGTAATAGGCGTCGACAGCATTCATCAGCTCGAAGAGATTGTCCGCGTCGCAAAAAGGCCGTTGACGCCAGTGGACGAGCGGGAACAACGATCGTTAATTCCGGAAGCGCTGGAGATTACGCGGGAGTGGGACGAAGGGGAATTCAATTGGCTTCAGGCTTATTCGGCTGAACTTCGGTCATAGGGGAAATTGAGTATACGTTGTCTTCGACCCGAAACGTCAAAGGAATCGCGCTGCATCGTAATATGGTTTCGAGACCGATTCGTTGATCAACACGGTGCAGTCCACAGGTAACAGTGCCTTCAACGATTTGGTCGAGGGCGTAGTTAGCGTTGATCGCGGTGAAGAATGCTTTTAAAGCGTAGCGAAGATCGGCGTTATTCATTTCTAAGGAGATGAGGCCGGTTCTTGGTTTCCCGCTCGGATCGTAGTTCTGAATTGAGTTAACGCGCAAACCGTCTCCATCGGGGTGTTCCAACCAGAATAACATCGCGTCCGGGCAAATGCGCCGCACGGTCCCTTCGAAGGAGAGATTCTCGACCGACGCGGATACGGGTCCCGTCTCCGCGCGTTCCATGAAAACATAACCGATCCCGCCGAATTCGAATATCCGTGAAATCGCCATTGTTAGAGGCGTTTGTTCGAAAACTATCGAGAATTTCTTTGGCGGATTCACGTGCTCGCGGGAATGGGCTTTGCTTCGGGATCCGGTTTCTCCGCTTAACAAGTTGAAGGCGAAGACACCACGTTCAAAGCGGAAGTCCACCTTGAATCTGCCAGGCGCATTAAGTAACGAAACCAGTGACTCAACAGCGGTCTTTACGTCCGCGCCGAGATGGTCAGTGGTTATACGAGCGCCATGCGCCGCAACCAAAAACTCCTCACTCACTCGCCAATTCACACCCGACGACCTCAAAAACCTCAATGCAGCAACATCTCCCGGTGCGTCCTTAAACTCCAGGATTGCGTCGCCGGATAAAGGTTGGGCGCAAGCGCGGCCAAAAAGAACTGCCGTCCCAATAACTAAGACAATCGCTTGAGCTGTACGCCACATATAACCACTCCGGCGTTGCACGTAGAATTCCGACGCGCTATCTAATCGATTTCCCGGTCGTCTACCTGTTTTGAGTTTAGGTAGTCCGCGGGGCGAAGTACCAGTACACCGCGGACTCGCTCGCCGAAAAGAGCGCCGAAATGCTTTCCATCTCCGGTACGCAGGTGAGTCGCTTTCGCGTGGATAGCGCTTAACAGGATAGGCTTGTCCTTTTGTGCGATATCGA
>JBGPOG010000491.1:0-3811 GCA_041487935.1 Chthonomonadia bacterium
ATGGCGTTGCGGCAGTGGGACATCTCCGAGGTGGAAACCCAGGCACAGTTGGATCGAGGTTTCTTCCGCGATCACCTGGAGCGAATGCGCCTGGCCCTGCTTCGGGACGCGGAGTTGATTGAAACTGTGCGCGCATGGCTGCTCCACGGCGCAAGCCCTTCTCCGGAGCACTTTGCGCGCCTGTGCGCGGCGGGGGTGATGGCGGGACCGGCGCCTGCTGAAATGCGGATACGCTGCCGTCTCTACGAACAGTATCTGCGGAGAGCTTTGCTGTGATTGGCGCCAATAAGTTCTATGTCACAGGGGGCAACGTTCCGGCCGACGCCCTCTCTTACGTCACTCGCGATGCCGATGGCATCTTGCTCCAACGCCTTGTACAGGGTGAGTTCACCTACATTCTGACCTCGCGGCAGATGGGCAAATCCTCGCTCGTGACGCAGATGGCCAAGCGGCTCCGGGAATGTAACGTTAGACCCGCCGTTCTCGATCTCTCCAGCCAGGGCTTCAACCTCGATGCCCGCCAGTGGTACGACGGACTGCTCGAACAGCTCGGCAGGCGGCTGAAGCTCGACGCCGAGATCGAACGATTTTGCCGTTCCCATAGCCATCTAAGTCCCTTGCAGCTCTGGCAGCAATCGCTGCGCAACGTCGTGCTTGAGGCAGAAACGCGTCAGGTTGTTATTTTCATCGACGAGATAGACGTGGTCCGCAATCTGCCGTTCTCCACGGACGAGTTCTTCGCGGCCATTCGCGCCAGTTACAATGCCCGCACCGAGGATCCCGCCTTCGCGCGCCTCAACTTTTGTTTGCTGGGAGTGGCCACTCCCGCCGACCTGATCTCCAATGTCCAGCTAACTCCGTTCAACATCGGCACTCGAATCGAGCTGGGCGACTTCACTCGCCAGGAAGCCTCATTATTGGAGCATGGACTCGGGCACGGTCCGGAGACCAATCGCTCGTTAATGGATCGGATCTATCGCTGGACAGGAGGCCACCCCTATCTGACGCAGCGGTTGTGTGAGGCGGTGGCCGAAAATGGCGCAATTCTGACTGATAGGGGCGTGGACGGCTGCGTGGAGCGACTGTTCCTGTCGATGAATGCGCAGCGGCAGGACAGTAATCTCCTGTTCGTCCAGCAGCGGATGCTGCCGGACGAGGAGGAGCAGCGGGCAGGGTTGTTGACGGTGTATTCCCGGGTTCAACGCGGCAAGGAGGTAATTGACAGCGACACCGCGGCCTTCGTGAGCGCGCTCAAGCTTGCCGGGATCGTACGTGCCGTCGAAGGTCGCCTAACTGTGCGGAACCGTATCTACTCCCACGTCTTCGGCCGGAAATGGATTACCGAGCACATGCCGGATGCGGAGATGCGCCGGCAGCAAGCGGCATATCGTCGAGGCGTCCTGCGAACCCTTGCCATTGCGGGTGTAGTCCTTATGGCGATCTCGGGGCTGTCCGTGTTCGCCCTTGATGAGCGCAACGAGGCGAGGCGCAACGCCGCGAGGGAAAAAACTGCTCGTACCGAAGCAGTCGCCAACGCCGAGCTCGCCGAACAGAGGCTCTATCTTGCAGACATGGGCCTCATCCAACGCGAGTGGGAAGTCAACAACGTCGGTCACGTTCTTGAGCTGCTGGAGGAGACTAAGAATTATAAACACAAAGGATTCGAGTGGGGGTATTGGAATCGTCTCTGTCATCTCGACTTAATTACGCTCAAGGGACATCCACAGTTGGTCAATGCCATCGCTTTCTCCCCCGACGGCAAACGCATCGTTACGGGAAGCTCAGATAGAACGGTAATAGTCTGGGATGCGGCAACCGGCCGTGAGATTCACATACTCAAGGGCATTGTTGAAACTTGGGAAAACTCAGCGATCTCTCCCGATACCAATAGGATCGTCTCCGTACGTTCAGCCCGCACTGCGAAAGTCTGGGAGACCGCGACAGGCCGTCTCCTCCTCAACATCGAGGGACCTAAAGTCGCCGTCTATTCCGGCTCGTTCTCCCCCGGAAGCGATCGAATAATTACAGGCGGAAAGGACGGTATGGCCAGGATTTGGGACATCGCGACGGGGCGGGTTGTCCGCACACTAAAGGGACTTGACAGTCCTATCAGTTCCCCGGCCTTCTCCCAGGATGGCAGGAGAATTCTGACCGCGGCCTTTTATAAGAACGCGGCACAGCTTTGGGACGCCGCTACAGGTCGAGAGATTTGCACTTTCACCGGCCATACCGGCCCCATCAACTGCACTGCGTTCTCCGCTGACGGCAAACGGGCCGTGACGGCAAGTCAAGACCGAACGGCAAGAGTCTGGGACGCCTCGACGGGCCGGGCGATATTCGTCCTCAAGGGAGATGGGAGCATTGTATGGACAGCAAAGTTCTCTCCCGATGGCAAACGTATCGTAACCGGCTATGCGGACGGCACGGCAAAGGTGTGGGACGCTCAAACTGGGAAGGAACTGCTCACCATCAAGGGGCACGCAGGCTCCATTCTTGCCGTGGCGTTCTCACCCGACAATCGGCGCGTCCTCACGGGAAGCTTTGATAAGACTGTAAAGGTCTGGGACAGCACTTCGCAGCACGATGTGTTAGTGATTAGGGGACATAAGGATGATGTCTTGTCCGTGGCGTTCTCGCCGGACGGTAAACGCATCCTCACTGGGAGCCTGGATGGAGCGGCAAAGGTCTGGGATGCCATGACGGGTCGAGAGAAATGGTCGGTCAAACACGCCCCGTCAATTTTCTGCACCGCATTTTCTCCGGATGGCAGACTCATTGCTACCGGCGGTGCGGATAAGACTGCTCGGATCTGGGATGCCAATACAGGACGAGCGCTGCAAACTCTTAGAGGCCATACTTACACCATCGCTTCTGTCGCCTTCTTTCCGGATAGCAAATACATCGTTACCGGATGCAAGGACAGGTCCGCAAAGATCTGGGAAGTGCAAACCGGCAGAGAAATCCTCACGCTCAAAGGACACTCGCACCAAATCTTGTCGGTTGCAGTTTCTCGTGACGGCACTCGAATTGCTACCGGCTGCAGGGATGGGACGGCGAAGATTTGGGACGCACATACCGGACGAGAAGAACTCACTCTGACCGGACATTTGAAGGCAGTCAGTTCCGTTGCCTTCTTCCCTGATGACAATCGAATCGTCACCGGAAGCTGGGACAGTGCTGTAAAAACATGGGATGCCCATACGGGGCGAGAAATCTCTTCCCTCAAAGGACTTACAGTTGAAGTGTTATCTGCGGCGGTATCCTGCGATGGCAGTCGCATTGTCTCTGGGAGCATGGACGGAACGATCAAGGTCTGGGACACGCAGTCTGGGCGTGAATTGCTCACTCTCAAAGGACAAGCAGGGCCCGTTAGCTCCGTCGCCTTCTCTCCGGATGGCCGGAGTATCGTAGCGGGGACCGGAAATATCGTGACTGAGTGGTTCTCGAATTCGGACCAGCGGTCGGTCGCGATGAGGGAGCCTAGTGAGAAGAATGCGCCCTGACACCAGCTTCCCGCGCGCAAAGTAGATCCCGCGCGCAAAGTAGATTGACGCAAAGTGTAACTGGAACTATAATAGACTGCGAATTCGAAGTAAGATATATTAACCGATGTAATTGCAAAACTCTTGGGAAACGAGCGAGTTGTCATCCCGAGCAATTGATGCTGCCGGCAACATGTTGCGTGTAATGACAAAACGCAGCATTTCCGTCATCCCGAACCGTCGGCAATTCTGTCATCCCGAACCGTCGGCAATTCTGTCATCCCGAACCGTCGGCAATTCTGTCATCCCGAACCGTCGGCAATTCTGTC
>JBGPOG010000492.1:0-3806 GCA_041487935.1 Chthonomonadia bacterium
CGGAGCGCGACATTCTGGCGCAGTTGGCGATGCGTATCGAGGCGCCTGCGCCT
Source organism: Chthonomonadia bacterium (assembly GCA_041487935.1). GTDB lineage: Bacteria > Armatimonadota > Chthonomonadetes > Chthonomonadales > CAJBBX01 > JBGPOG01. The sequence continues at coordinate 54 of JBGPOG010000492.1, forward strand.
CGACGGTCGTGGGTGCCGCTGCCGGCTCGGTGGGCTTTTGCCGGTACGCTAGGTGTGTCCATTCTCTGTGCGGTGTTATATGTGCGTGAGATCTCCAGACCAACGATAGAGCATCGAGCGGCTGTGGCAAGTTATGGACAATTCGTCGGCCCGCGCGTAGACGAAGGATATGTCGTTCAGATCGTGGCTGCCATGCGGGAGACGACCGATCCGGACAGCGAGTACACCATCGACACCGCCAATCATGTTCCTTCGCAGCAGCGCGCTGTGCTCGTGGGCGCCAGGGGTAAATAAGATGAGCCGTATGATTCCGCTGATCGCGTTGGTTTTGAGCCTTGCTGCATCTGTTTGCGTTGCCCAACGCCCACAGTCCGATGAGGAGAAGGAGGCAAACCGCGTCAAGATCGGAATGTCCAGAGAGCAGCAGTCGCAGATCGAAGCGATGTGGGCGGAAACCGACCGCCAGATGAAAGAGGTCTTTTCACGCAGTAACGATCTCCGTAAGCAGCTTGACGATCTTTACGATTCGTACGATTTCGATCGGAACGTGGCGGGCCGCCTGCGGCATGAAATCGTGGCGCTGCACAGGAAACGCGGTCTGATCTTTGCCGAGAACCAGGAGAAACTCCGCCGCATTCTGTCCCGCGACCAATTCGAACGGATGACAGCCCTCGTCAAGGCGCAGCGCGAGCAGCAGCGCAAGCTCTGGGAACAGCGGCGGAAGGAATTTGAAAGCCGCCCAAGGGATTCCGGGCACGGCAAGCCTCCGTTTTAGCGGCAATCGCATCGAGAACTCCACGGAAGCTCCTGGGTTTACTCAGGGGCTTCCGCCTTTTATGTAGCCGAGCGTTGCCGTGATATAATATCTGTAGTAAGGGAAGGATTATGGCACGATGCCGGCAACCTCTTTAGCCCCAATACCGTTCGGTTAACATCAATCCGTCTGTCGGTAGGGGCGACCCTGTGTGGTCGCCCGCGGTCAAAGGCGACCACACAGGGTCGCCCCTACATCGTTAACCGAACAGCATTGTCTTTAGCCCGGATTATTCATCTGCTGCTGGAGCGCGGGCGTCCCGCCCGCATTCCGCCAGGTTCATGAATAAGTCACGTTAGAAGAGCGCATGGCCGCCGTGGAGAAAGATCTCGCGCAGTTTGAAATAGAAACTGGAAAAGGATAAACCGCTAACTTCCGTTTCCTGGCGGCAGCAGGTTAGAGGGACCGTTAAGGACGCCCCGATGTTCGACGAAGCGATGCGCCTCAGTCGAGAATGGCGCGACTCACAGTGCGAAGAATGCGACAACAACGCGATTATCCTAACCCGCAACCTCTCTGACTTCGAGAATCTCCCCGGAGCACAGATGGAGGATTGGACCCAATGACATAGCAGTCAGCTCCAAGGCAAATGCAACAGTCGTTGAGTTCCGCCGCAATCCCCCGAAACCCCAGTAGATCGAATTCCGTAACTCTTGCGTGGCGCAGCCATCTCAAGGATGCCCACGCCCTTAATTGGTCAGGATTCTTCATGAAGAAAAAGCTATTCCTTGGATGTGGCATCCCTATTATCGTTTTGTCAGCCGGGATTTGGTGGAGCTTGCGCTCGTTTGCCGGCGCGCCCGCGGCGCCGGACCGGTACGATGTGGTTGGCAGAGGGGACGTTGAGGTGAAGGTCTCCGAAACCGGCGCCATCGAGGCGCTCAAGAAAGTTGAAGTCAAGTCCAAGGTCGCCGGCAGAGTCGACAAGCTATTCGTCGAAGAGGGATCGCGCGTAACGGCCGGACAGATCGTAGCGATTATCGATCCCACGGAGATCGACAGCCAGGTTGCGCAGATTCAGGCCCAGCTAGACGGAGCGCGCGCCAAGTTCCAGCAAGTCACCAAGGGAGCAGGACTCCAGGTTGAGCAGACCGGCGCCGGGATCCGCCTGGCTGAAGAGGCCCTGAAATCCGCGGAGGCGCGCCTGCGAGTAAGCGAATAACAGAACCGGGCCCAGCCAAGATTAACCAGCAGCGCATTGGCCCAGGCGGATGCGAGCCTGAAGGCCGCCAACGAGAATCTGGATTTGCTCAAAAACAGCGCGCACCCGCAAGCAATTGTCAATGCTCAGGCCGGCTTTGACGAAGCGAAGGCCGCCGAAGAGAATGCGCGAAGAAACCTCGAACGCCAGCAAACGCTTCTTGATAAGGGCTACGTCTCCGCGCAAGTCGTGGATACTGCGCGCGCCGGGCTGGCCGCGATGGTCTCCCGGTTGCAGCAGGCCAGGAAGAAGCTGGATCTGATCGGCGAGCAAAACCGCCTCGAGCTGGCTGCCGCCGAAAGCCGAATCTCGACCGAGAAAGCTGCTTTGGAGACGGCTAACGCCAATACGATGCAGGTCGCTATCGCGAAGCATGAGCTTGCTGCAGCGCGCGCGGCGGTGGAGCAGGCAAAAGCGCAGCTAACGACCGCGAAATCCAGCCGAACCCAGGACAAAATGAAGCTGGACGAGATCGACGAAGCGAAGGCAACCGTGACCCAACTCGAAAATCAACTCAATGAAGTCAAAGTCCGTAAGAACGATACCACGCTCGTTGCTCCCATGACCGGCGTAGTCACGAAGCGATACATTGAGAAGGGCGAGCTCGTCACTTCCGGAGTCAGCACGTTTTCCAATGGAACACCGGTCATGCAGGTCGCCGACCTAAGCCGGATGCTGATCAGGATGTCCGTGAACGAGGTCGACGTTCAAAAAATCAGAGCCGGACTGCCGGTCGAAATCACCATCGACGCCGCAAAGGGCGTCTCGTTTAACGGACATATAAGCCGCGTATCGCCCGCCGCAATTGGAGCGGCCAATCCTACGGACAACAGCCAGGGGCTGGATCGCTCTGGCGGCAATGCCGGCAGCGTGGTTCGCTTTGCGGTGGAAGTGACGGTGGACAAGGCAGATCCGCGCCTGAAGCCTGGAATGAGCGCCAAATGCGCGATCATCGTCTCACGGCGAAAGAACGTGCTCCGCCTGCTGAACGACGGCGTCTCGGGAACCGGCGAGAATGTGAAGGTGAAGGTCGTCAAGGCGGGGCTGACCGTAAAGGACAAGAACGACGAATTAGAAGAACGAAATGTCATGCTCGGGCTGCGAGGCGACAGCCACGCAGAGATCGTCAGCGGACTTAAGGAAGGCGACCGCATCAAACCCGCGCCCTTTACCGGACCGAAGCGCAAAGAGATCCAACTGAACATGAAAGACTAACACCGGATATCTGGCCGGAGTCGAAGAGGTGGAACGATGAATGAAGAAATCGCAAAGATCCTGGAGATGCTGGAGGCCGGCAAAATCGATGCGGCCGAAGCCGAAAAGCTGATCCGAACCATCAACGAAACAAAGAAGCCCGGCGAACGCGCGCGCCCTATCTGTCCCAACCCCTTCCGGGACATCGAAGACTTGTTCCGAATCTTCGGCCGGGCCGCGCGGCAGGCCGCGCGACGGCGAAGCCGATGGGCCGTCTGGCGTTTTTACAGCTTTCTCCACTGGCAGGAAGAAGCTCGCCGGGAACGCGCTCGCACGATGAGCACCTTCGAGCGCGTTTCCTACGTTCTTAGGGAGCGCGCGCTCGTCGACGGCAACGACATCCAGCCAACCACCCGCTTCCGTCCCGAGGGATTCCCAGGCGCATTCTATATGGATACCCTGCGCGTCGTACTCGAATACGAATTCGGCATCGAGATGCCCATCGTGGACCTAAGCTCGATGGAAACCGTGCAGGATCTCGCCG
>JBGPOG010000493.1:0-3799 GCA_041487935.1 Chthonomonadia bacterium
AAATCCGGAAATCCGCTCCAGATGATCGGCGTGAACTTATCGGTGGGATCCACCGCCCACGGGTAGATTTCATCGTAATCCTGAGAGTACATCCGAATCGCCATCCCGATCTGGCGGAGGTTGGACACGCAGGTGATCTGCCTCGCCTTTGCTCGCGCCGTGGCGAAGACCGGGAAGAGCAGGGCGGCAAGCACCGCGATGATGGCGATGACCGTCAATAACTCGACCAGGGTAAAGCCGCTCGCGTGGTTTCGTCGGTTCATCATGCCCTTTCTCCGGGGGGACTGCCAATTCTACCACTAACCAACCGCGCCGTCAACCCACGTCGAGGCGGCCGTCGCGCATCTGATAGACGCAATTCGCCCCGGAAAGCATCTCCGGGTCGTGGGTGACGACGATTACCAATCCTTCGTCCCTGTAAGAAGAGAGAAGGTCGATAACGATATGTCCATTGGCATGGTCGAGCGACGCGGTCGGCTCATCGGCGAAGATTACAGCCGGACGATTGATCATGGCGCGCGCGACGCAGACTCGCTGCCGCTCGCCGCCCGAGAGGTGATAAGGGAACCGGTCTGCAAGATCGCCGATATCGAGGGATATTAGAAGCGCTCCAACGCGGTCCGCCGCGGAAGAATCGCCCCGGGGCGCGGCCGCCATCACATTCTCGCGGGCTTTCAGATAGTTGAGCAAAAACGGCTGTTGGAAAACGAAGCCGAACTTCTCGCGCCGGAGGTCCGTGAGCTTGCGCTCATTCAAACTAGAGTACGCGCTTCCCGCAAATTCCACGTCCCCGCTGCTAGCGCGCTTGAGGCCGCTCAGCAGATAGAGCAGCGAAGACTTCCCAGACCCCGAAGGCCCCATCACCCCGACGAAGCCCTTCGCCGGCATTTCCAATGAGACATCGTGAATGGCGTAGTTCGTTGTATCGCCATCGAAGTAGGCCAGGGAGACGTTGTTTGCGCGAAGGAGAATTCCGGATGCATCCGGGGAGGCGCGGTTTTGCGATTCCGTTGCTTTTGTACAGATTCGGACGGGGCGAGTGGGATTATTGGAGATATCAGACATGGGGATGAGTGTTCGGTCTTAATTATACCGTCATCCCGCAAAGCTTATCGTCTTCAAACGTCCGGCAGCCCCGCCCGCTCGGAGGATTGCGGACCTGTAGGCACGCCGAAGCTGCTGCCGCGCTCGTGTTAGGTCGTCCATGAGATTATGCTCCCAAATGCGAACGGGACGTATTCCACTTACCCTTAAAGTCTTGTTGTTCCTCCTGTCATTTCGGGAATTGCGAGCGATCTTTACGGACCAGTATTCCTGATTATTCTCCGGCATGATAAAGTGGCGCGGACAGCGGTGGAAGAAACAGCCGTCTGCAAATACCGCAAGATGAAGATCTGGGAGCCAAAAGTCCGGTTTACCTGGCAGTTCGCTTGGCCGCTCTATTATCTGTGCATCTGGGAACATTGTTCTCAGCAGTGCGCCGAGCCGTCGTTCAGGAGTTGTGCCTGAACTTCGAATGCGGGACATGTTGTAACTGCGCTGAGCTGGGGAGTGACTGTCTGGCATGGTCAAGGGACGGATTTGCGCGGGCCACTAAACGGCTAAGACGACGGGCTCATGAGGCCTTCGGCCGTTTTGTTTTGAGGAGAACATTGCATCCAACCGGCGCTGCGCTGTATTACCTATAGTTGCTTCGACCGACGGGTATTCGATGCCCGCGTACGATTTCAGAATTGCCTCAAAGATGATCTTCGCCGCAACCGGAGGAACTGCCATACCGATTTGACGTCGTACGCTTTCCTCCCCTCCGTAGAAAGCGAAGAGGTCAGGAAACGACTGCAGACGGGCCCGTTCGCGGTTAGTCAATGCACGTGCCTCTTCCCAATGATAACCATGCGTTCCGCCACCTCCGTTGCCAGTAATTGTGTACGATGGCGCATCCGGATGCAGACGCCTATAGATCATGCTGAGATGAGCGTTCTTGACTTTCAATCTATACTCTGAGGGAATATCCGCGTTCCATGCATTCTCTCCGGGCGCCGTATGTTCTAACCGTTTACGAACCCGCTCTGTAATTGGGCGAGGTATATTATTCGGAGCATCAGCAGCAACCGGTTTGAGAATGTCCGGCCGGCAGGCCTCGTGTTCCATAGCCCAGGCAGCAGTCCGCGGATTGCCAGCGGTAGTCGGAGCCGGTACCTTAAAGGTGACGCCTTGGTCGTCATCATCCTTCGAAATGCCAACGATCACGAGACGCGCTCGGCATTGTGGCACGCCATATTGCTCAAATCGGTAGAGATGAGGCGTGAGTACGTAACCATTACCTGCGTCCGCAAGTTCACCGAAAATCTGATTGAATATGTGGCCCTTATCGCGGTGAAGCAGCCCTTCGACGTTTTCTGCCAGAAACCATCTGGGTTTATGACGATTGAGAACCGTCATGCCGTGACTGTAAAGGGGGCCAAACTCGCCGTTCAGGCCCTTACGCTCACCAACACTGCTGAAGTCATTACACGGGAAACCGAAAGCGAACGGGGTGGTCGTTCAAGTCTAATTTCAAGTACGGGCTCTTAACACGCCTTGCAGCGGCAGAATCCGGGGATACGGCGAAGTGCGGCCTAAATTCTCGACGGGAGTATTCCGAACGTCTGATTCAAACGCCTCGATGAGTTCAATTATCTTGTCACCATTCCAGGATTGCACCCCGTAATCGAGATCACGGCGCGTCCGAAACAGAGCGTAGATGTATTCGTCATCGTCTTCGCCAGCACTTGCCGTCCATGCCGCTACTCCCTTGCCCTTGGCATGCTGGTTCAGTTCTCCCCGCAACTGAGACCTTGTGAACACGCGAAAACCATGCTCTCGCAGAGTCACGAGTCCATCCGCCACAGCCCCGCCGTGCGTTCGCAGGACCATATGGCGCACCTTGGCTAGGTTTGGATGCACGTGTAGTGAGCCCTTACGCCGGCCCAACCGTATATATGCAAAGCCAGTTTCATCCTGCGCCAGTTCAAGCTGGGCATCGTTCTGGTACCAGCCGACCAAGACCATCTCCTCAGCGGGAGGCATTGCCCGGAAATCCTTGCCGTACATATCGGCCTCCGGCAAATGTAGTGATCCATAGAGAACTGGTTCTTCGCGCAGGACCGAGTGCCCGTACGATTCTGCAACGTGATAAGTCACCCGCTCCCGCGCTGTGGTCCGGTTGGCGAGATGCTCAACCACGTTGTCGAGGAATGCCGAGACGGCGTCCATCCCCGTGACCTTGCCATCCTTGTCCGGCCGGACAGCGAAGGCCCCCAAACCTGGAAGCACCTCGTGAAAGCCCTTGTATTGCTTGTTCCCGCCCTCAGGATTGCCCGGGTACAGCACATATGCCCCTGCTGTGCGCCGGATGGCGTCGCGGTATGCGTGCATTTTCAGCAGGTCAGCATATTTCGCAACGCTACTCGGCTCCAGGCTATTCTCATCTTGCGCGTCAAAAGCAATGTCGTCGGCCTCGTCCCCTAACAGTTCGTTCACACGCTCGACGCGGTATTTCGCATCAAAGTGAACATGCACCATCAGTTCCTTCTCCTCCGCCTCTTGCAATGAGTATTCTGCAGGCCAGATACTGACGGTATAGTCGGGTTGGACACCACGGGTCCAACTGCCCGTCTCGGTGCGGTCCTTTCGCGGTGTGAACTTTCGGTTGAATTGGAATTCCGCTCTTAGATTGCGACCGGCTGTCTTAGACCACGCGCCCGCCACCGGTGTCTTTAACTGCACTCCGCGTTTTAGCACAAGTTGTGCAGGGGTC
>JBGPOG010000494.1:0-3764 GCA_041487935.1 Chthonomonadia bacterium
CGCTCTTCAATCCGAAGGTCGAGGGCCTTATGAATGACAATCGCTTTCATGCCACCTGTGTCTCGATTATTGCTGTTCCCCAGTTTGCCCTCGCGAGGTCCATGGCGCTAGTGCTAAAGTTATGGCAACTAACGAAGTGGGCTTTGATGAGGGTTTCTGCTCGTGGGACCGAATGAACGTCTACAAGGAGCTTGCAAAACTGATGTCGATAAAACTGTTTGGCGGGGTTCTCTGGCTGCCGGCCATTATGAACCGCTCCTGGAGAACCGTGATTTGGGCGTTTGGAACCATCGTCTTAGTTGTCGCAATTCCGATGCACTGGATCGGGATCGATGCGTGGGTTGAGCACGTTCACGCTTTGACAACATGGCTTTCACGACACTGGGAGTCCATGACGGACTTCCAGTCGCAAGCCGGTTTCTTGCGCCACCTGCTGATCTTCGATCCGGAGCTAAACCGCCATCCATTGGTGAACGCTCCAGTTGCCGCCTCGGTTCTCATATGGATCGGCGGCATAGGGCTAATTTTCGTGAGCTGGCGGCTGACGCGTAACCGGGAGAATACCGACGGCACATTTGCGGCCTTTGTCGTGGCCTCATCGATTCTAACGCCGGTCACCCTCGAATATCACTTCACCACGCTCTTGCTGCCGATAGCGATCCTCTTCGTGTGGATCGCTCGAGAGAAGAATAAGTGGACGATTTGCATATTTGTAATCGGGCTCGTATTGGTCGGCTTGGGCAGGCTGCGGCTGCTCGAGCGGTATTCCGCTGGATTTGAGTCATTTCTTGCCTATCCTAGACTGTATGGCGCCTACCTCTTATGGTTCCTAGCAGTCCTGGCTTCCCGCGAACGCGGTATGCTCTCGTCTTCTCAAACGAAGCACTTTGAAAGCGTCTCTAGCAAACGTATTGGTGACGGTACCTGCACATCCGTGAAACCTGCGGTGGGAACGCCATCCTGAAGCATTTGGGAACCCGATCCAGGGTCGAAGTCTGGAGGCGACTCGTTTGACATTCCAGCCAGGGCTTGCCTCCGTGCGGTATAATCCACCGGCGAGCCGCCGTTTGTATTGAGAATAAGCCTGCCCGTCTGAAAACACAGATTAAGATTCAAATCGAAGAAAGAGCCTTTAACCCGATCTAACTCCCTGCCTTCCTGAAAGGAGAAACTCGACATGCCCGGCACGCTGGCCAATATCGATGCAAGCATTGCCCGGAAGCACCTTCTCACCCACCCGTTCTACCAGGCCTGGACCAGAGGCGAGCTGAGCCTGGAGGCGCTGCAGGACTATGCTCGGCAATACTACCACCACGTTGCCGCCTTCCCGACCTATCTTTCTGCCGTTCACGCCAATACCGATGACCAGCCGACCCGGCGGGAGCTCTTGAAAAACCTGATGGACGAAGAGGCCGGCGATCCTAACCATCCAGAGCTGTGGCTGCGGTTTGCCGAATCCCTCGGCATAGACCGAACTGACGTTCAGAATACCGGTCTCTGGCCGGAAACGCAGCAGCTTGTCGACACCTTCCGAGACATCTGCCGAAGAGGCTCGACCGTGGACGGTCTGTCGGCCCTCTACGCGTACGAAAGCCAGATTCCGGCGGTTGCCGAGTCCAAGATCGACGGTTTGAAGAAGTTCTATGGCTTTGACAGCCAACGAGGATTGTCGTATTTCAACGTCCACATCGAAGCTGACCGCGAGCATGCAGCCGCCGAGCGCTCTCTATTAGAATCCCATCTAAGCGACTCCAATTCTACATCCGCCGAAATAGCTGCCGACCGGGTTCTGGATTCGTTGTGGGAGATGCTTAATGGCGTTTGTGCGCGGCATGCAATTGCTTGCAATTAATGTCATTTGGAGGCAGCCGTACTGAAGTCCGGCGCGCGGTAGCCTTCGGCCGAACCTCTGCCTGGGCCGAGATCACATATGGAAGTCCGTGAAGACGGACATTCGGCGGGAAGCGCCACCAAGCGCCGGGTTTCAACCTGTGCAAGATCAACGGCAAGACCGGGAATCGAATGGCTGGAACCAACCACAACCGCAGCATCGTCGTCCTCGGCTCGGGGCCGATAAGGATCGGGCAGGGCATCGAGTTCGATTACTGCTCGGTCCACTGCGTCTGGGCGCTCCGAGAGGCCGGATATAATGCGATCATCATCAACAACAATCCCGAGACGGTCAGCACGGATTTCGATACTTCCGATCGCCTCTACTTCGAGCCCCTGACATCGGAAGATGTGCTCAATATCCTCGATCGCGAACAGCCGGAGGGTGTGATCGTCCAGTTCGGCGGGCAGACCGCGATCAACCTCGCAAGGCCGCTTCACGAGGCAGGGATCAAAATCTTCGGATCGAGCTACGATTCGATCGATCTTGCCGAGGACCGCGATCGGTTCGAAAAGGTTCTCCGGGAGTTGGATATCCCGAAGCCGCCTGGCCGTGCTGTGACTAGCCCGGAAGCCGCTGAAGAGGTCGCCGCGGAGATAGGCTTCCCCGTTCTGGTTCGCCCGTCCTACGTCCTCGGCGGCCGAGCGATGGAGATTGTCTATAGCGCAGAAGAGCTGCGAAGTTACATGAGGTATGCGGTCGACGTGTCTCCGAAGGCGCCGATTCTTGTGGACAAGTATGTGCTTGGCAAAGAGGTCGAGGTCGATGTAATCAGCGACGGCGTTGACTGTCTTCTCCCTGGCATCATGGAGCACGTTGAGCGAGCCGGCGTTCACTCCGGCGACTCAATGGCGGTGTATCCTCCGCAGACTCTGGGTGATAATGTTATCGACCAGATAGTCCGAACCGCGACCGCGCTCGCCCGGCGACTTGAAGTTCGTGGATTGATGAACATCCAATATGTAATTGCAGACCCCCGCTCAAGCTCCGCGCGAGACCGAGGGTCTGAGAGTGAGCTGCCGCAAGCGCAGGTTCTAGAGGTCAACCCGCGCGCCAGCCGTACCGTGCCGTATCTTTCAAAGATCACCGGGATCGCGATGGTGAAGGTCGCCACAAACGTGATGTTGGGTCGATCGCTAAAAGAGCAGGGCTATTCTAGCGGTCTCCATCCGAACTCGCCCCTGCTTGCCGTAAAGGCGCCGGTTTTCAGCTTCCCGAAACTGACCGGAGTGGACGTAGGTCTTGGTCCCGAAATGAAGTCCACCGGTGAGATCATGGGAATCGACACCGAATACGGCAGGGCGCTTTACAAAGCAATGGTTGCGTCGGGCGTCGACGTTCCGTTACAGGGCAAGCTAATCGCCACTATTGCCGATCATGACAAAGAAGAGGCAGTACCTATTTTGAGGGAGTTTGTCCGAATCGGATACGAAGTCTATGCCACCGATGGAACGGCCCGTTACCTATCAGAGCAGGGCATTACTGCCAGCAAGATCAATAAAATCCACGAAGGCAGCCCGCACATGCTGGACTTGATCAGGCGCGGAGATATCGACCTGCTCATAAATACCCTGTCGACAAACAAGCTAGTCGAACGCGAGAGCGTCCAGATTCGGCGCACGTCGGTCGAGTCAGGCGTTCCCTGTCTCACATCTCTGGACACCGCGCGCGCCCTGCTTCTCTCGATAGAAGCCCGACGGCGCGGCGAAGAGTTTGCGTGCCGGACGGTGGATGAATATCTACACGGCAAGTGTTGAGTGTGAAGTGTTAAGTGTGAAGTATTAGAGGTAATTGCAAAAGTCCGTACATCGCCATCCCGAGCAATTGATGCTGCCGGCAACACGCTGCACGTAATGACAAAACGCAGCATTTC
>JBGPOG010000495.1:0-3737 GCA_041487935.1 Chthonomonadia bacterium
CGCCGGGGATCACGATCTCCGGCTGGACGGGGTTGCCGTCTTGCGAGACCAGCTTGCCCGTTCCGTCGATGGTTAGGCCTCCGTCGCGAGTATAGGCAGTGGTGCCGTCAGGGAGTAAGACGCGGAGGTATCCGGCGCCGCTGATTGCAACATCGAATTCGCCGCCAGTCGCCTGAATCGTGCCCTGGCTCAGGACGGGCCGGGTGTTGCCGCTCGTGACGCCGAGGCCGATTTGAGAACCGGTCGGGTTCTGCCCGCCGGCGCCATTGAGAGCGCCCGGAACGCGCATGTTCTGATAAAGGAGGTCTTGAAACTGGGCCGAGGCCTTTTTGTATCCCGCTGTGTTGACGTTGGCGAGATTGTTCGCGATAACGTCGAGATTGAACTGCTGGGCCTGCATGCCCGTTGCCGAAGTGTAGAGCGCTCGCATAGCTCTCCCCTGGGACGGCGGTCCGCCGCCCCGATCGAGTGAGCTTCCTCAGTCATTCGGAAGCTCGCTTCGGCTTCCGTTCCAAGAACGAACGGTCCAGCCGAGTTGACATTTTGAAACATTTTCTAACCACAGAGGACGCTTTGGTCCGCTGAGGTTAATTCGGATTATTCGTTACCGCCGCTCCGATGATCCGGATTGAGCGGTGAACCGCAGCAGACCCATGGGTCCCCTGAGGTTATCTGGCGATTTCGTTTACGGCTTTATTCAGGCTGTCGTCCTGGGACGTTATGGCCTTCTGCGCGGCTTCGTAGGCCCGCTGGACGGTGATCATTCGCACCATTTCGGAAATCACGTTTACGTTCGACTGCTCCACGAACCCGCTCTTGACCGTGGCCTTCGAAGGCGCTGGAGCCGTCTGCATCGAGAGAACGTTGCCGCCTTCTTTTTGCATGGATGCCGCCGGAGCTGTAACGATCTTGAGCCGGTCGGCGATCTTGCCGTTGATCGCCACATTGCCCTTGGCGTCGATTTCGACTTTGCCGGCGCCGGTGGCCTGGATCGGACCTTTCAGCCCCAGGACCTTGTTGCCGGTCCCATCCGAGAGGAAGCCGGTGGGTTTGCCGTCGGGACCTTTGCCTTCAGGCTCCATGTGGAACTGGCCGTCCCGGGTGTAGCGTTCTCCCCGCGAAGTCATCACGGAGAAGTAGCCGTCGCCGGATAGGGCGAGGTCCAGTGGGTTTTCGGATCGCTGAAGCGAGCCGGGAGAAGTGTCCATCACGTTCCGGTCAAATTCGACGCCCGTGCCGATGGAGCCGATGGGCGCGCCGCGACCGCCCAGTCCGCCGGGAAAGCGGCTGAGGGCCATTTCATGGAGCGCCTTGAACGTGGGCACATCCTGCTTGAAGCCGGCAGTATTCACATTTGCGAGGTTGCCCGCGATAGCGTCTTGAACAGACTGCTGGGCAAGCATTCCGGTTGCGGCGGTGTATAGCCCGCGAATCATCGTTCGTCACCTTTTCCGTACGGTTCGGGCAAATGCCCGCGCCGCCTGTGAACGATTATCGGCGGGTTGGCTGGTATTCTTGAGGGGATTTGGGAATCGGCCCTCACCCCCTAACCCCCTCTCCCAATTCTGGGCGAGGGGGAACGGCAAGTACGAGTACGAGTACGATATGTTGGCCTTACCAGTTTTGCATTTCTGTTCGCATGATTTCAGCCGGGCAAGGGGGAAGCGGCTGGGTGGGTCGACCGAACAGGTAGCCGGCGGCTCCGTCGTAGAGGAGGGAGAGCATGTCCGCACGTACTAGTGAATTCCGAAAAAACTTAAGTTTTTTTGCTTGCATTGCCAGGATTGAGCTTGATGACGGGCGAGCGGGAAGAATTGATTAGCGGACGAGCGGAGTTATCCAAATGCAGTTGTGGTTAGCTGCGATTTTGTCTTGACAGGGGGAATAGGACGAATAGGACGAATGTGGTAAATTCTGAAAGACTCGCCGGTCAGGCTACATGATCACTGGTAGTCTAAGCGGCCCATATCCACCGGTCTGACGGAGAATGAGCGAAGGACCGTTTCGCCACGGCGGAGAATTGATTCCCCATCTGTAGTTGCGGGAGAGTGTGAATGAACTCCCGGGATTGTGCTGGACGGCAGCGGCGAGCCGCCTGGGGAAAGCTGCGGCGAGCCGCAGCGCTCCAAAGGTGAACGAATTCACCATCATCGTGATGGAGGGAAAAGTCTTTGATATTGCGTCTTTTATGTCTTGTGTCCTTGGCGCTGGCGTTACTCGCGCCCGGCTTTCAAAACCGCTCGCTTGCCCAAGCTCCGCCTCGCCCGAACCTCGTGTGGCCCAACGCTGTCAGCAAGGCCAACTCCGACGAGTGGCTGGTGAAGAACCACGACCTGATACGCGAGATGCGGCCGCGGCTGTTGGTGCTGAACTTTGTGAACGGGCTTTCGGCGGCGGATGCTCGGGCGAAAGTCGATGGGTTGATTGCCGCCATTCGAGAATCGTCGCGGTATCACGGGTTCGAGGATCCGAACGCGCCAGCATTCCTCGACTACCAGGTCTTCAAACTCGTGGACTTGACGGACTCCGCGCCTCCCGCCGATAAGCTGGACGGCAATTCCACGCGTTATCCCCGCATTCCTAACTGGAAGGAGGGGATCAACTTTCAGTACAGCCAGTTGTTCGGGGAGAAGTTTGCCGGTTATTACGATGCCGGCGACCCAGACAATCCCACGCGCCGGTTATCCCTTCGGGAGCTCGTAGAGAAGGGGTTCGTACACGAGGTGTGGTTCCTTGCCAAGCAGGGACAGTACGGGGCGCCGTTCGAGTCGATCGAGGTGAAGCAGGCCTACGACGAGGCGTTTCACAAGATTCCCGGTAAGTCGGTCCAGGCCGGCAACGGCGGCGACGATGGGCAGCCATTTATCGGCCGCAGCCTGCGCATCCTGTTCATCAACGCCGAACGCGGTCCCGGCTGCGCGATGGAAAGCCTCGGCCACTCGTTGGAGGGGATGGCGAACTGCAATGCGATTCCAAATCTCCGCAAGTATTTCCGCGAGTTTGCCGGATTCGACCTGGACAAGCGCTACGGGCTGCCGTTCGATTCGCTCTACGCTCGCGGGGATACCAAATTGAGCTATCCGACTCCAACGACGATGGTCTATCAACGCGACGGCAGGGAGCATCGGGTGGAGAATTACATCCCGGCGGGCAATAGCGTCCATTTCACGCCGAACAGCCGGGGGGATTACGACCTCGACAATCCGCAGCCGGTCCTTTGCACCATCGAGCACTACCGGCGGTTAGACGGGCCGAACGGGAAGGACAAGGCTGAATTGTGGACGGTGGACAAGTTCAAGAAGTACAACCAGCTTGCGGGCGACTGCATGGGGCCGTGGCTTGTGTACTGGAGGCAAAATATTCCTGGCCTTGAGAACAGATCGAAAGACGATTCCCGCGGGCCGATGAAGAACTGGTGGCCGTTTCTGTTCTACTAGCCCGGATTATTCACGAACAGCACGTTCGGCGGGAGGGGACGCCCGCGCTCCGAATTCCCGAGGAATTATTCAGGCTGGCGTAGTGTGTTCGACTGGGAGTTAAAATGCGCAGGAAAAAGCAGGTTTCTCGCAACGACGGCTCCTAATGACAAAGGTCAAAAGCTGATCCCTCACAACGACGGTTCGGGATGACGGCTTGGCCGAGTATTGTCATTGCGTACAGAGTGTTGCACGCAACATAGATTGCTAGTACTGACAAAGGTAAAAGGCTGTTCCCTAACAACGACGTATCGGGGTGAC
>JBGPOG010000496.1:0-3734 GCA_041487935.1 Chthonomonadia bacterium
GACAGGCTAACAGCTCAGCCGAGGATCAGCAGCAAAGCCCTCGGTGAAGTTCGCATCTATCGAACGGTGAAGCCTTATTCGGTAACGCTGGTTGCCTGGAAGACGGACGAAGGCGAATACGCGCTGACCAGCACCCGGCTCGACCCAACGGCGCTTATCGCCCTCGCGGAGCACACTTCCTCCAAGTAGCTCTTAGACCTCATTGCGAGCTGCCGGAAGGAGGGGCAGGCGGCTTCGGCGCCCGCGGCAACAAAGTCGGCGAACAGGCTAAAACGTATGCTGCCGCCGCGCTATTGGTTGACGATTGAACCAGATACTCCGGAATTGCCGTCTCTAGCCGGTCGTTCTGTGTATGGTGTACAAAGCCGTAATTGCCCCGTCCCAGCTCGGACCAGAAGAACCCGGGCACGCCAACCGCGTTGAATGAAGCGTGATCGCTTCCCCCGCCCTGGCGCATTGCCGCTACTACGCCAATCGACATCGGCATTTCCGGAAACGCTTTGCTTGCGGGCTCGATCGCCTCCTTGAGCATAGATTCCATGCTCGCGATGCAGCTTACTCCGCCCTCGTAATTCGTTCCACCGTCGTCCACGAATGCCGCCGAGATTTTGTCTGTCTCGCTCGTATGTTGCTTGACATATTCGATGGAGCCTAGCAGCCCCTGTTCTTCTCCAGTGAACAGAATAAAACGAATCGTTCTCTTCGGCTTAGCCTCTGCTTTGCACAGGATGCGCGCCGCTTCCAATGCCACCATCGTCCCGGTGCCATTGTCCTGTGCGCCTTCCGAGCCCGGACCGTCCCAGCTATCCAGATGCCCGCCGATGATGACGATCTCATCCGGCTTTTCCGTACCCGGAATCTCGGCGACCACGTTGTAAATCGGCCTCGGTCCTTTGATGAACTTATTCTCGAGATTGAATTCCAGCGTAACATCCTTGCCGGAGCTGATGCCGGCCAGGATGGCATCCATGTCCTTCTTCCGAACCATCACGCGCACTTCCGTCGGGAGCTTGCCCCATTCAATTTTGTACAGGCCGGACGTAATTACCAGGTCGTTGGTCGATCCGAACACCCTCCCCGCAATGCCCGCACCGCTGATGGCTGTTTCGGTTTCGGTTGGGACAGGCGGCGGATCGCCTCGACGCCGAACTTGCCGGGCCTTCGTTACTATTACCCAAGCGCCCTTGAGCTTATCCTTGACCTTTGAAAACTCTTCCATGCTTTCAGGCTCTTTTATGGCCAGGCCGCGCACGAGTCCACGAGTGCCTGGCGACCAAGAGCTAGTGGTAAACTGGAAATCCACCTTGTCCGGCGCAATCATTCGGCCGATCTGCTTCTTGCCGCGGTCGAACCCTACGGGGAATACGCCCCACTGTTCGAGGTGCACGTTCTGGCAGCCGAATTCTTTGAACTTTCTCTCGGTCCATTCGCAAGCTTTTTGAAGCTGCGGCGAACTAGTGAGCCGTGGGCCGATCTTCTTAGTGAGGTAGGTCAGGTGCTGCACGACCTGATTGCGGTTTTTGCCTTCGTCGACGATCTTCTCGATCGTCGCGGGATCTGCCTGGCCAATTGCCGATCCCGCCGCAATAACCAAAAAGAAGCCGATAACCGGGAAACGTGATCGCATAGATGTATTTCTCCTGAATTGAATTCGGCTATAGATAGGGACTCATGAATAGCAAAAAAGAAGCCGCAGATACACGCAGATGGACGCGGATTGTAGAGTCTGCGCCCATCTGCATTCATCTGCGGTTGGTTCAACTCACTCAAACATGATCACCGACCGAATCACGTTTCCATGGTGCATTTCGTCGAAAGCGGCCTCTACGTCATCGATGCCGATTTTGCGGGTGATCATGCCGTCGAGGTCCAGCTTGCCCTGTAGGTAGAGCTGCGCCAGGACGGGGAAGTCCTTGCTCGGCAGCGCATCGCCGCAGTGGCAGACCCTGATATTGACCTTATTCCAGTAGAGCCCGGTGTCGATATTACCGACGTGAATCGTGACCTCGTCGTTCGAGCCTGGAAAACCGATATTGATCGCGGTGCCGTTATAGTTGACCATCCGCACGGCCTGCTCGATGCACTTGACCAGGCCGGTGGCTTCGAAAGCGAAGTCTACACCGCCCTCATAACCCGGCCACGGGTCTTGCACCAGGCCGCGCACGGCTGCTACCGGGTCGCCTTCCGCGGCGTTGACTACGTGCGTCGCGCCGAATTTCTTCGCCCAATCCAGCTTGACCGGGTTTACGTCCACGCCGATGATCTGGCGGGCGTTCTGCAGCCTGGCGCCCTGAATTACGCTCAGTCCTACGCCGCCGCAACCGATCACGGCTACGCTCGCTCCCGCGAAGACCGGCGCCGTGTTCATCGCCGCGCCAACACCTGTAACTACGCCGCAGGCGATCAGGCAGGCTTTATCCAGGGGTATGTTGTCCGGCATCTTGATCGCGGCTTTGCTGTGGACGATCGCGCGGGTCGCGAATGTCCCGCAGCGCAATACCTTGGAGCAGACCGCGCCGTCGCTCTTGCGGTGCGTGCGCGGACCGGCGCCGAGGGCGGCGTAGCAATGGGCCGCGTCATCCCGCCGGCAAGCAGGGCACTGACCGCAAGGGGCGCGATAGGCGATGACGACCGGATCGCCCTCTTTCAGGTGTGTCACTCCATCCCCGGCCTTTTCCACGTAGCCCGCGCCTTCGTGTCCCAGTATGATGGGGAACTTCATTCCTGCGCCGTTCAGGTTCTTGATCGTGAGGTCCGTGTGGCAGACTCCGCTGGCCACGACACGGACCAGGACCTCTCCAGGCCCTGGGTCGTCCAGCGTAATATCGATGACCTCTACCGGTTTCCCCGCCTCGGTCAAAACGGCCGCTCGGGCTTCGCTTGGCATATCTATCCTCCTCGGTGAGATTGGTTGATTCGTGGTTGATGGAAGCTTTGCCGGTACATTCGACGTGGGTAGGGGATGTCCTTCTGGGCCCTCGGGACAAATCGAATTCAAATTAGGACGCTGCCAATTCGGGAACGAGACTGTATAAGAAGTGCAAATCCCAGCCCGAGTTAATCGCCCTTCGCTCACCGAAATAGAAGCGTGAACGCGCAAACAGGCGTCATAAATGTTCTTCGTTCCGAACAAGGCGCTGCACTTGATTCGCGCTCAAATAGAGAGGCCAGCCGGGCCTGCCTGGACAGGTTTACCAGCCGAAAAGTGTGCCTCGCTTTACGAGATCTGAAATGCGCATCGGTGTCACATTAAGCATGGCTGCCGCTTCCGCGCGAGTGATTAGCACATCGCCCGGCGGCGCGGTGAGCGACGTACGGATGAAACTTGTCCGTAGCGGGCGCTCGGGGTCGTTTGGCGAAAACCCTCGCGCCCAAGCCTTACTTTCCTTCGCGGAGGCCAACCGGTTAAGCTCCTTCAGCGAAAACATCGCGATGGCCCACTTCCCACGCACGCGCCTGCCGTTCGGTCCGATGGGATTCTCGATCTCCTGACAGGTTTTCCGGTCCGCCCAGCGCCGCCGAAGCTTACCGTCACGGCCCATGTCGAGCAGATGGCCCTGGGAAACGCAAAGAATCTCGCAAGCCCGCCAAGCCGGCGCCCAGATGTCATCATTGTCTTAATCGATCCACCGTATCCCCTCGATCACCATCGCGGTCCTTCGCTCCTGCTCGTACTCGTCGTCGTGCTCGTCCTCGGACCTTAGGTCCGCCGTCCTCCCATCGTCTATCGTCCA
>JBGPOG010000497.1:0-3726 GCA_041487935.1 Chthonomonadia bacterium
GTGCCCCAGACGCCGATTAGCAGGTACATCGGCAACACGGCAATCTCGTAGAAAAGAAAGAAGAAGAACAGGTCGCGCGATGCGAATACCCCAAACACTCCTCCGACCAAAAGCAAGAGAAGTGCAAGAAACTCCTTCGTGCGGTCGGGCCGTGTCCAGGACGCGAAAATTCCACCCGTGATAATGAGAGCGGTGAGTAGGATAAGAACGACGCTCGTTCCGTCCGCCCCAACGTGGTAGCCGATGCCGAGCTGGGGAACCCACGGGACAAATTGCTCGAACTGGAATCCGCCCTTCGTTCGGTCATACGCGAAGCACAGCCAGATGCATGGCGGCAGTGTTAACCCCGCGCCGAGCAGCGCGACGACGCGTATGAGCAGGCCCTTTGCCGGTGGCAGCAGCAAGAGGACGACGGTAGCCGTCATCGGGCAGAGGATGATGAATGTTAGGATCCAGTGAGACAAATGGGCCCCGTTTCTAAAGATCGAGCTCGTACCGTAGAGCCGCGTCAACGTCCGCCATCAGCTCCGCGTCGAAGCTTCCGACGTAGTCTTCGAGGCGGGTTTGGTCAATCGTGTGCAAATGAATGCAATTGACGTGCCCTGCACGTTTCAATCCGGCATCACCGAGACTGAATGATACGATGAATGGATAAGTCCTCTGGAGTGGAGCTGTGCTGAGAATGGCAACCACGGTATAACCGGAGCTGAGATTGCCCCGGTCGTTTTGAACTATCAGAGCCGGACGGCGTCCGCGCTGCTCGAATCCGTGCCCACGCCCGAAATCTACCCAGTAAACTTCACCGCGGCTCGGCTTCTGTGCCATGCGCCGTATCCTCCTCGTCCCACGGAGGGAGTGTTTCACGAATCAATGGCCAAAATGCCTCGGCAACTTCCTTCGTATCTGCCGAAAGCAGACGATATCCTTCTTCCGCCAACTCGTCCAGTGCACGTTTCTCGTCCCGTTCGATTAGATCTGCCAGATACTTACTTGCCGGCTGGCGGCACTCGGCTGCGCGGCGCCTTAGAGTCTGAGCGGTCTTGTCATTTAGTGAAATGTTTAACTTGACTGCAGGCATATTTCAGCTCCTGATTCAGCCTACCACACCAACGGTGTGGAATCATTATGACTACCAATGTTCTTTACCATTGGTAAAGAAGAACTAGCTATGGATAGATTACTTCAGGGGCCGCAGTCGTCAGAATCCTACGCTGCGCTTCAAACGATGAAAATTTGTCGCTTAAACCGGAAATATTGAAAGACCCGTCAGTCAATCCGGCGCTTCCAATGCGGGCTCGACGGCTCGGCGCCTGCCGCGGCCTGAAGGGCTCGGTGTTCTTCAGCGATCCTCCAACCTGGCTTTCGTAGAGAATCAGCATCCCCGCGAGCACCGCAGCCGCGGCCAGCATCACAGCCGTATACGATTGAGCCTGGCCGGTTGCGGTTCGACGCAAGTATTGGCCGGCGCGGGCGCAGAGCCAGCCCGGACCGTTGGCGACGTACCGATCGATCACGTTCCGGTCAAATAGCGCGACAAACCGGCCGACGGCCAGAGTAGTCCTTGCGCCGATCTGATTCCAGAACGCATCCAAACCCCACAGATTCGCGAAGAATCTGTAACCCGGCATTCTAAGAATTGGATCGGCCGCGGGTTGGGGACGGTAGACCATCACGGCCGCCGCGATTCCCGCAGCAGCAATAATCGATGCAGTTATCGCCATGCCCCAGTTCGTCGGATCGTAGGCCTCCGGAACGTTTCCGAGGAGGAACTCGCCGAAGCGGTAGTGGTGGTGGCCGAGATAACCGAGTGCAAGCGACGGAACCGCCAGGACTATCAACGGAATTGTCATCCAGAGCGACGATTCCTTGGCATGCGCGGCGTGATCCGAGCGCGGCTGGCCGGCGAACGCCAGCATCCACATTCGTGTCGCATAAAAAGCAGTCAACCCCGCAACGGCCAGCGCGACGGCAAGGCCCACTTTGCCGAGCGGGTTCGTGCTGTTCAGGAGCGCGTCGAGGATGGAATCCTTACTCCAGAAGCCTGAGAGCAACGGGAACCCGGCGAGCGCCCCAACTCCGACCAGACAGGTAAGCGACGTGACCCTCATTCTGCCTTGAAGCCCGCCCATTCCCCGCAAGTCGTTCGGGTCCTCCGCGTGATGGAGTGCATGAATCACCGATCCGGCCGTTAAGAAGAGCAGCGCTTTGAATGCGGCATGCGTCGTCAGGTGGAACATACCGGCCATGCGGCTGCCGGCGCCCAGGCCCATCATCATGTAGCCTAGCTGCGAGACGGTGGAGTAGGCCATGACCTTCTTGATGTCGAACTGTACCATCGCGATCGTCGCGGCGATGAGCGCGGTGATTGCGCCGATTCCGAGGACGACGGTCATCGCAATCTGCGAGCCTTCGAAGATCGGGAACAGCCTGGCAACCATATAGACCCCGGCAGCGACCATCGTGGCGGCGTGGATAAGCGCGCTGACGGGGGTCGGGCCTTCCATGGCGTCAGGAAGCCAGACGTGCAGTGGAAACTGGGCCGATTTACCGATGGCGCCACAAAAGAGCAAGACCGGCACAAGCCAGAGAAACGTCTGACCGGAGAACAGGACGACGCCGGCCGAGTCTCCGCCAGCAACGCGCTGGACGGCCGCCATGGCATCTGTAAAGCGGAACGATCCGGCAGTCGTGCTCAGCAGAAGCACTCCAAGCATAAATCCGACGTCGCCAAATCGCGTCACGACGAATGCCTTTTTCGCGGCATTGGCGGCGGAAGGCTTTTGCCACCAGAAGCCGATCAGCAAGTACGAGCAGATACCCACCAGCTCCCAAGAGACGTAGAGCTGGAAAAGGTTGTCCGCCACGACAAGACCGAGCATCGAGGCCGTGAACAGGCTGAGATATGCGAAGTATCGCGCATATCCGGCTTCGCCCTTCATGTACCCGATGGAGTAAAGCTGAACCAGGAAGCTGACGGCGCAAACGACGCAGACCATGATCAGCGCGAGGTGGTCGAGGTGTACTCCGAAGGCGATGCGGAAGTTACCGAGAGCGAGCCATTCCACGTCGACGTGCGGGATGCCGGGAGCCGCGCCGTCGGCGAAGATCGACTGAGAGGAAGTACTCGGTGAAAGCGCAGCCAATGCGCTCAAAGCGGTGCAGGCCAAGCCGAAGATCGGAGCGATCCCCTGTTTGCGATCGGTGAGCGCCATGAACCCACAGATCAACGCGGCGAGCACAGGGGCGAAGATGATTAACCACAGCGGCAAGTCGAGATTATCCCTTCAGCGTCGAAATCTCTTCCACATTGATCGTGCCAAAGTCGCGGTAGACGTTCAGCACGACAGCCAGCCCGACGGCCGCTTCTGCCGCCGCGACGGTCAAGCCGATCAAAACGAAGACCTGGGGCTCCATCGATTGGGGCGCCAGGTATCGCCAAAACGCAAGGAAGTTAAGGTTTGCGGCATTCAGCATCAGCTCGATACCCATAAGAACCGCAATGGCATTACGCCGCGCAAGAACGCCGTACGCGCCGATTGCAAACAGCATTGCACCTACGACCAAAAACTGTGTCAATCCCATCGACTTCCCTAAACCGCTGAGGACGCGGATTAAACGCCGTGCGAAAACCTTGCGCGCGTAATCTGACCTTAGATTCTTGATACACGTTCCTAATGACAAAGGGCAAAAGCTGATCCCTCACAACGACGGTTCGGGATGACGGAA
>JBGPOG010000498.1:0-3724 GCA_041487935.1 Chthonomonadia bacterium
AACCACAAATACGATCCGCTGACCCAGCGCGAGTTCTACGGACTTTACGCTTATCTCAACAACACGGATGAGGTTGAGATGGAAGTGCCGGACGCGTCGATAACGAACAAGAGGGCGACCATACTAGCCGAGATCGAACGATTAAAGGCCAAGCGACAATCGGCATTCCCCGGGGGACCGGACGCTATGCGCACTCGCTTTGAACGATGGAAAGCCGAGAATAAGCTCGTCGCGCGGCCGTGGATCTCGTTGAAACCGGTAGATGTCCGGTCGGCATTTGGCGCTTCCATGGACGTGCTCCCGGACAATTCCATCCTTGCAAGCGGCGATAAGCCCAATACTGACACGTACACCGTGACGTTCGAGGCATACCTCCCGAAGTTGGCCGCGATTCGCCTGGAGGTCCTGGCCGATCCCAGCCTGCCGGAAGGCGGTCCAGGGCGGGCTCATTTCTTCGCTAGAGGGGGTTTTCTCCTCTCGGAGGTCTCGGTTGAAGCGAAACCAAAGACGGGCGGCGAGTTTCGCAAGGTCGATCTCATCGAGCCGTCAGCCGATTATGCCGCGAACGGTCGAACGATCGACCAGACACTCGACGGCAAGCTCGACACCGGATGGATGATCACCGGACAAGAGGGCAAGGATCATCGAGCAGTCTTTCGTTTTGCAGAGCCGCTGTCATTTGAAGGCGGAACAGTAATTCGCGTGCGCCTGGACCAGTACTACGTTCATCAGACTACCATTGGGCGGTTTCGGTTGTCGCTTACAGATAGCCCAGGCGCGATTCGCGCAGCTTCGGTTCCGGCGCCGATCGAAGGCGTTCTGGCGGGCAACCCGCCAACTCCGGAAGCAGACCGGCAGATGCTCGACTGCTTCCTCTCAACGGCAGTGGAACTGAGCGAGGCAAACAAGCGCATCGAAGAGCTAACCAAGACCCTCCCTCCGCCAACGACGACGCTCGCCTTGCGGGAACGGCCCGCGAATCACACTCGAACAGCTCATTTACACCAGCGCGGCGAATTCCTCAAGCCGAAAGAAGCGGTCGAGCCGATGACTCCGGCAGTGCTTCCTCCCGTACCGGCTGCTTATCCGAAGAATCGCCTCGGATTGGCGCGCTGGCTGGTTAGCCGCGAAAACCCTCTGACTGCCCGAGTGATTGTGAACCGCGAGTGGCAGGCGTTCTTCGGGCGCGGACTGGTGGGGACGATCGAGGATTTCGGCACCCGAGGCGAGCCGCCAACGCATCCGGAGCTGCTGGATTGGCTGGCGTTAACGTTCGCGAATGGCGACGATAGACGATGGACGATGGACGATAGACGACGGACGATGGACGATGGACAAACCAATTCTGTCCCTGCGACACGTTACGCTGGCGCGAAGCCCTTATCGTCTATCGTCCATCGTCCATCGTCCCCCTGGTCCCTCAAATCCCTCCATCGCTTGATTGTCACGAGCGCAACGTACCGGCAATCCGCGCGGGTCGCCTCGGAGCTGCTGGCCAGAGATCCGCTGAACAGACTTTATGCCCATGCGCCAAGATTTCGCGTGGACGCGGAAATCGTCCGCGATACGGCCCTGGCTGCTGCAGGCTTGCTGGATGAAAGAATAGGCGGGCCGAGCGTCTTCCCGCCGCAGCCGGCGGAGGTGACGGCGCAGGTTTACGGCGGTGGCGGGTATACCACAAGCAAAGGGCCGGACCGCTACCGCCGAGGTCTCTACACGCACTTCAAGCGCACGGCGCCATTTGCGGCCTATATTACTTTCGATGCCCCGACGAGCGAGTCTACCTGCCTGCGCCGTGTGAAAAGCAATACGCCGCTACAAGCTTTGACCCTGATGAATGATGAAGTCTTCGTGGAGGCGGCCGAGGCTTTAGCGCAGCGGCTTCTTCGAGAAGGCGGGCCAACACCCGAAACCCGGATAGACTATCTCTATCGCTGCGTCCTCTGCCGCCCGCCGAAGAGAGCGGAGCTGGACCGCGTAAAGGCCTTCTTCGAGGATCAATGGAACCGGTTCAAAGGTAACGAAACGGAAATGGCGGAGGTAGCTCTGAAGTATCGGCCCAGCCCGCCGGCAGGAACGGATGTCGCGGAGCTGGCGGCTTGGGTGTTGGTTTGCCGGGCAGTTTCGAATTTGGATGAGACGATAACACGACAATGAATAACAACTTACCACCACAAATCACCCGCCGCCACTTTCTCCGAGACTGCGGCCTCCAGGTCGGCATGGCCGCCCTCGCGTCCCTGCTGGCGGAACAAGGCGTGACGGCCCAGGCGGATGATCCAAAATCCAAAATCCAAAATCCAAAATCAACCGACCCATTAGCCCCTCGCAAATCCCACTTCCCGGGCAAGGCCAAACGGGTCATCTTCCTCTTCATGGCAGGGGGGCCAAGCCACCTGGATCTCTTCGATCCGAAGCCGCTGCTGCAGAAGTATCACGGCCAGCCGCTCCCTCCGAGCATTATCGGCGACCAGCGATATGCCTTTATCCAGCGAAACGCATCTGTTCTCGGGTCCCCTTTCAAATTCGCCAAGTACGGCCAGTGCGGCGCCGAGCTCAGCGAAGTGCTGCCCTGGCTGGGGGAAGTGGTGGATGACATCGCAATCGTCCGCTCGATGCACACGGACCAGTTCAACCACGGCCCCGGGCAGCTTTTCATGAACTCGGGAAGCCCGCTGCCGGGCAGGCCCTGCATGGGCTCGTGGGTGGCCTATGGCCTTGGGTGTGAGACGAAGGATCTCCCCGGGTTCGTGGTCCTCAACAGCGCGGGCGGCACAAGCGCGGGCGCGGCAAACTGGTCCAACGGTTTCCTGCCATCGATCTATCAGGGCGTTCCTTTCCGCGCCAAGGGCAACCCGATTCTCAACGTCGCCAACCCGTCCGGAATCGACTCGAAGATGCAGCGCGACTCCCTCGACCTGATTCGGGACCTGAATACGATGTCCCACGACGCGCTGGGCGACCCCGAAATCCTGACCCGAATCAGCAACTATGAAATGGCCTTCCGTATGCAGACCAGCGCGCCGGAGCTGATGGACGTATCGAAGGAATCGCCGAAAACGCTGGAGATGTACGGAGCCAAGCCTGGAGAGGCGTCGTTTGCAAACGCCTGTCTCCTGGCGCGCCGGCTGATCGAGCGAGGAGTCCGTTTCGTGAACATCTACCACGAGGTCTGGGACCACCATTCGGACGTAGCGGGCGGCATCAAATCCGCCTGCGGCCAGACTGACCGCGCTTCCGCGGCCCTGGTAAAGGACTTGAAGCAGCGGGGACTATTGGAAGACACGCTCGTAGTATGGGGTGGAGAGTTCGGCCGAACGCCGATGGTCGAATCCAGCGCCGCCCTCGGCAGAGCCAACGGTCGCGACCATCATCCGCAGGCGTACACCATGTGGCTCGCCGGTGGAGGAATCAAGCCCGGTATTACCCATGGCCAGACGGACGACATGGGCTTCCACGTCGCCAAGGACGGCGTCCACGTCCACGACCTCCAGGCTACCATCCTGCAGTGCTTAGGCTTCGACCATACGAGACTGACGTTCCGGTTCCAGGGGAGGGATTACCGGCTGACGGACGTGTTTGGGAGCGTTGTCAAGGAGATTCTGGTATAGTTCGGGACCGGACCGCATGCAGGAACCGAATGAGATCGACAGTTAGTCGATTCGCGAAGATCCACATCGCGAGCGAGCAGATAGGTCTCCGCGTGCGACTGGAGTTTGCTGTA
>JBGPOG010000499.1:0-3724 GCA_041487935.1 Chthonomonadia bacterium
ACCAAAAAGCCGATCTCTCCTTCGTCGGGATGACGGCTTGCCGGCTGCATTTCTTTTTCGAACCTGCGGGCGCGCCCCGCTTGGATGCTCCTAAGAAACAGAGTTCGCGCAGCAACCAAAAAGCAGGTCCCTCCTTCGTCGGGTTGACGGCTTGCAGGCTGCGTTTCTTTTTCGAACCTGCGGGCGCGCCCCGCTTGGATGCTCGGGATGACGTGCCAATGTCTCTTAAGTATTCTTGCAACGATCTCTGATATTCGCTGTGTGCATTTCATCAGCGACTGTCGGATCTCGTTCAACCGTGAACTCATCAAATCTCGCTCCAGTGCCGCACTGCGGCGGTCTTCTGCGCGATGAGCTCGCGGGTTTCGCGCAGCGAGTCGTCGATATTGCCAACCAGAGACGACAGCGGCACATCATTCGAAGCCTGCCCGTTCAGGTCTTCAGCGGCGGCGTTGAGGATAGCCTTGAATTCCGCGCGATCCAGATTCTCGGCTTCCTTAACCTCGGTGAGCACACTAATCGAAGCGCCCGATGTACCCAATAGCAACACGCGGCCTTTAACCTCGACGAGGTGCAATCCCACGGTACCGAGCGGCACCGATTCCAGGACCCGGATCGAGCTTCCGCCTGATTTCTTTGAATTAATCAGGTTGAGACTGCCGATCAGCCCGTGCTTAACGCCTGGAAGCCAACCCGCTTTCTGCTGAAATGCTTTGAGGCCGCGGATTGAGAGCACTATTAGCGCAAGCATCGGAACGAGATAGAGCATGAGCTTCCACGCATCGCGCATCGTCGCGGCCGGGCTCTCCTGGGTCTTCTCGGCGGGATCGGGCTTTGTACCGGCAAGGGAGTCCGCCGGAACGGGCGTGGTCGAAGCCGCTTTCTTGAACTCAGTTTGGGTTCCCGATTTCGATACCTGAGCGGCGACGTTCGGCGTAGCCGTCACGTCCGATGCCGGCAGCGAGGTGACGGGAGATGCGGTCGAAAGCTTTTGCGCGCCCGGGGAAGCCGATTGAGCCGATGCCGTTGTGATCCCTGGCTTCGAAGCCGTCGTCGACTGCGCGGCAGGAGCTTTGGCCGGCGACGCAGCAGTCACCGCGATCGCGGGCTGTGACCGATCTTGCGGGTTCGAATTTGGTGCTGGCGCGGTCGTTGATGGCAAGTCGGCAAACCGCCGTCTCAACCATCCGTTCTGTCCGCTAGGAAGTGTGGCCTGTAACCACTCCCCTTGAGAGCCGATTGCCTTGACCCGCGTCTCTTTATCCAGCAGCGTCAATCGAACGTATTCCTCGCCGGGGCCTTTGCGGATGTTGACGCGATCCGTGTTGATCCGGGCCAGGCTGGTATCCGCATGTGTAGAGGGCGCGCTACGCCTGACGGGCGGCATTACTTTCCGAACGGCTGCGCTTGAACCGGCGGCGGTCCCAGAATGTGAGATCTTTGACACAACGTGTTTTTTAACCACTTTCGGAGTAATCGGCTGCTTCGCGGGGGTTGTGGATGCTTGTCTCTGATTCGACGCGCTAACGCTCACCGACTGATTGTATTTGTTCGCGGGCTTGGCGTTTGCGGGCTTGATGTTCGCGAGATTGGTATTTGCGGATGTGCTCTTGGCAGGCTTGGTGTTCGCGGGCTTTAAGTCCGCGGGCTTGGCATCATGCGGGGTCGCGGACTGTTTGAGCACTCCGTTTGGCGGTGCGTTGAAAGATGCCCCTTGCTCTTGCGCCACGGAAGCGGCAGGTAGAATTACCAGGCTCAGGAGGCAGAATCGCGCCAGCGTATTCGAGTTCATTTTTATCCTCTCTAAGGACGCTTGCCCGCGCCGTTCAGCCGGTCGCTGGGGGATATGATCTCTGTAATTCGAAGGCCGAAATTATCTTCGATCACCACTACTTCGCCTTTTGCAACTAGGCGCCCGTTGACCATTAAGTCCACCGGCTCTCCAGCAACTCGCTCTAATTCCACAATCGATCCGGCAGAGAGGTCCAGCACATCCTTGATCAGCATTCGAACTCGCCCGAGCTCGATCGTAACGTCCAACGGGATATCCATGATCAGCCCGATTCCGCCTGGCATTGCATTATTGGCCGGCGCAAACGGCTCGAACGCCTTAAAGGGCGATGCTCCGGACGGAAATCCCGGTGCATCTACTGGCGCCTCGAAGATGGAGCTGAATGGATCGAGAGGCTGGTCGCCGGCAGCCGGAGCCTCTTCAGGCATTATGGCGGGGGCCAATTCGGCGATCGCTTGCGCTAACTCCGCCGAAAGGTAGAGGCAGACGGCGCTTTCGAAAGTCCCCTTAATTGTCACCGGCAGCGTAACCTGTACGACCTGCCCGCTGAGAGCGAAAGATGGCGGAAGCGTCAACCTGGCAAAAATGGGCTCGCCATTCTCCGGTTCGATCTGTTTGCCGAGCGACTCCGCGAGCGCGAGCCCAAGACCCATCACAGCGCCATTCAGCACGCTGGAGAGCTGCTCGATTTGTGTCTCCGATAACTCCCGTGCGTCAACGTCCGGTGCTTCTGCTTTCGGTTCGTCGGCGGCGAGGATGCCTGAGATCGCTAAAGCATCCGCTTCAGAAAAGGCGACGACAGACTGGTTCGCTGAGAGATCGGGGAACGCGAATGGGCACTGGATGAATCGATCCTTATTGCCAGTGATGGTGTCCTGGGATTCGATCGAATACGAAGGAGTGCCGGATGTTACGGTTTCTCCGACACATTCGGCCAAGACGACTGCAAGCTGGCCGCCGATCGGATCGAAAGCGTTGCTGAATGAATTCAAGTCTTCCTGCGTGAATTGGGGCATGGATCACTCTTCTCCAGGGTCTATGTCAGATCGAACAAGATATAAACTGAAGCGGCATGGCCACCAGATCGTTCGTCGAATTACGGGGCCGTAAACGAATCTTCCGTTACGATTCGATTGACGTGAATTGCCACTTTCCGCCCGGATTTACCCGGCTTTCCGCGGAATTTGACCTTACTTCCGATCATCAAATCGACCTCATCGCTGCACTTGCGGTTTAGCGTAATCGTATCCCCGACCTGCAGCTCCATCAACTCCTTCACGTCGATTTGCGTCGTACCCAGGCGGCACACGGCAGTGACATATGTGCTCTCAATCCGCTTTGCAAGCGTCGCGGCATTATGACCGGACCTCTTCTTGTCCGAGAACCATCGCTGGGCGGAGAACTTTGTTATGATCGGCTTGAGAGCGAGATAGGGAATGCAAAGGCTCATCGCTCCGCGCAGCTCCCCGAACTTGATCTCGAAAAGAATCGATACCACCACGTCGTTTGGGGGAATAATCTGAATGAACTGGGCCTGGGTTTCCATGGTCTCGTGCACTGGATTGAATTGAGCGACTCCCTCCCAGGCAGTTTTCAGCTCTTTCAGCGCGCGTTGAATGATGCTTTCGGTCAGCGCTCTTTCAATTTCCGTCAACTGGGTTCCGGATTTCACCATGTTTCCAGGTCCGCCAAGCAATCGGTCGATCATTGAAAGAGCGACGTTGAATTCCATCTCGAGAATGCTCTGGCCTGCGAGCGGCGCCATGCTGAACACATTGATGATCGAAGAGGTTAGCGAACGCATGTATTCGTCATATGGAATCTGTTCCACGGAAACGAGATCCACGTGGCACGAGGTACGAAGGTACGCCGAAAGTGATGTGGCGAAGAGACGAGCGAACGTCTCGTGGAGGACCTGGAGGCTCCGGAGCT
>JBGPOG010000500.1:0-3718 GCA_041487935.1 Chthonomonadia bacterium
GGAAGGCTGATCGCCCATTCGCTTAATCAGGAGGGGATCGCGGCAGATTTTGTCCGGACTATTGACGAATCGCGGGTATGCATTGCGGCCGTCGATCCGGCCAATCATACGCAGACCGAGATCAACGAATCCGGCCCCGCGGTAAAGCCGCAGGAAATCGACGCCCTGTTCTCGTGCTTGAATCGGCTGCTCAGTGAACATCGATTTCGATTTATCGTTCTGTCGGGGAGCCTTCCTCCCGGCATTCCGGATGAGATATACGCCGAACTGATAGATATTGCTGCGAAAGCGGGCGTCCGCAGTGTTTTGGATGCCAGCGGAGACGCGCTAAAGCTCGGCGCGGCTCGCAAGCCGTGGATGATCAAGCCGAACGCATTCGAGCTTGCAACGCTGTTAGATGTGGATGTGTCGGAATCAAACGAGGTTGCTAAGGCTTGCAGGCCCATTCTGGGAACCGGAGTAGCAGTGGTGGGCGTAACCTTAGGCAGGAAGGGCGCCGTCTGCTGCACAAATGAAGGGGCGTATGTTGCGACGGCGCCGGAAATATCGTTCATTAGCGCGGTCGGCAGCGGGGATTCCTGGCTTGCAACGTTCTTGTGGGCATTTGAAGAAGATCTGGGATTCGCAGAAGCTACCAGACTTGCGACAGGGGCTGGAGCCGCAAACGCGGCGGTTTACGGCGCGGGATTCATAACCAAACGAGAGATATTCGATTGTGCCGAACGAGTTCAGTTGACATCGTTGCCGTAAGGCGCATTGCTAACAGCATCGAGGGTATTAGCCGTGTTCGATAGTCTAACAATGTTCGAAAGTCCGATTCAGATCGCGGTCGTTCTATTGATCGCGCTCCTGGTCTTCGGGCCACAGCGCCTGCCGGAGATCGGCAAGCAGATCGGTAACGCGCTCCGAGAGCTGAAAAAGGCTGGCAGCGACGTGATGAATTCGTTCAATACGGACCACGAGCCGGACCACAACTCGTACAACGGCTCGTACAACTACCCATATGAGAACCAGGCCTCCGTGCCCTATTCAAACTCGTACGCCCTGGAGGCTCCGCCAGACTTAACGGACTACACCATATCCGGCCAGGCCCCGCGCGACAGTTATGATTACGGCTACGATCACAATACGTACGGCGCGGACCAATATAGCAGCCAGGTCGAAAGCGATTCGGCGTCCATGGCGGCGTACAACATCGCTCCTTCCAGTCATTCTGAAGGAGCTTCCGGCAAAGATCACTCGTCGGTCGCCGTAGCGCCCGGTGAACCGCAGAAAGAAGGAACGCCCAATGTTTGAAACGCTCGCCATGTTCGAGAGCCCTGTCCAGTGGATCGTCGTTCTGGCAGTTGTCCTGCTGCTCTTCGGCGGCAGCCGCATTCCAGAGATGATGAAAGGCCTCGGCTCCGGCATGAAGGAATTCAAGAAGGGCCTCCGCGAAGACGAAGAGCCAGTCGACGACAAGTCCGCGAAAACCGAAACGAAGGTGGATGCCAAGGCCGAGGACGAGAAAAAGGCGCCATTAAAGTGAGGGCGCGTGCTGCTTAAACGATGACTTTCGGCAGGGACGGACATTTCGCCCAGAGGGTCCAGCTAGTAGGATGGCGCGCCTTTGAGGGTTACCGGCAAATCAGTGTTGTCGAAACCAATGGCATCCGGCAATCGTAACGACTTCATTGATTGAATATCGACATATTCCAGGAGCGCATTCGTGAATTTTGTCAACGTCTTGCTAAGTATAGGCCAGGTCATTCTGGCAGTTGGCGTGATCTTTATCGTCGCAATTCAACAGACCAAGAGTGAGGGCCTGGGCGGTACCATCGGAGGCCGGGTTACCTCCTCCTTCAAAGGCAAACCCGGGTTCGAAGATCGATTGAACGAGATCACCCGTTACCTCGGAGTTGGTTTTTTCGTCGTGAGCATTTTGGTCGCACTCACCATGAAAAAATAGCGATCGTAATTGCGTGCCAATCGAAGTGAAACGGGCGAGGCGCCAGCCTCGTCCGTTGTTACATGGTATGAAGGCGCATCCCAATTACCCACGACCCATGTGAGGCGATATGTCTCAAAGCAGCAGCCGGCGCAGTGAAGGTTCGCTGATCTTCTTGCAGCTTGTTATCTTTGCGACCGGCCTTCTACTCGTCTACCTTGCCAAATCGCTCCAGGGCCCGCCTTCCGATGCAATTAACCTCAACCGTGCGACAATTGAAGAGCTCGCGCTTGCGCTGGAGATCGATCCGGTTCTGGCCGGTCTCCTGGATCAACAACGGAAGCGTCTTGGCGGATTCGCGGGCGTCAAACAGGTTGCACGGCTTTCCGTATTCCCGGACCGTGACGCAGCCGAACGCGCCCGAGCGGCATTGCGCGAGAGCAATCTGGATGTCAATACGGCTACCCCACGAGAGCTCCAGAATGTCTTTAAAGTCCCGCGAGAAGTAGCATCACGAATAGCTCGATCTCGCGATAGCCTGCCGAAGAGCGTATTTCGAAGACCGGACGATGTTATTCGGGTACCTATCGTCGACGAGCGTTCGCTATCAAATCTCGGTCTTCGTGCGATCGTGCGAATGCCGGCAGAGGTGTTCGCGTCTGCCGCGATATACGGCGGTTCGTTGTTCCTTCTGATTCTCTTGGTTCCGTTCGCGCTTCGAAAAGCGGGCGTCAAGGGCGATCCGTTTCTAATTCCTCTCGGCTTGTTCCTCGCGTCGTTGGGAGTCTTGATCCTCTACAGTTTGAGGGACCCGTTGCGCGAGCCGCTAGAGTTCACGCATCACGTTGCCGGCTTGTGGCTGGGGGCATTGGCTCTCCTAGCAGGAGCGCTGCTTCCTGGACGTCCCGGTCAGCGAGGATGGCTGCCTGCGCGAGCGAGTCTTCGCCGGTACACTTATGTTTGGGCGCTTTCCGCGATGATTCTGACTCTCGCGCTATGGCGTCTCGGAAGCGGTCCTGAGGGCGTTCGCCTCTCCCTCGGGTTTTTCCAGCCGGTGGAGATCATCAAGCTCTTGCTCATCCTGTTTGTCGCCGGGTATTTGTCCGACCGGGGCGGCCAGCTTGCCGATTCCGTGCATCGTTGGAAGCCGCCCGTCCCGCGCGACTGGCCGGCTTTAAAGAAAGGAATCGCGGTTCCGCGTCGGCAGGATCTCCTTCCATTGGTCGCGATGTTTGCTGCGGCTCTGTCGCTCTTTGGGATCGTTCACGACATGGGCCCCGCACTGCTGCTCTTCGGCGCCTTTTTGATTACCATCTACCTCGCGACGGGACGCAGCGGGCTTATCGGAATTGGTGTTGTTCTCATCCTGACGGCGGGATGGCTGGCTTATCGTTACAAATTTGGCGTCATCCCGGTGCGAATCGACATGTGGCTCTCGCCCTGGGCAAACTCTCACTCCAACGGAATGCAGCTTGGCCAATCGATCTGGGCCCTTTCGTCGGGTGGGATATGGGGCTCGGGTCTCGGGCTGGGAGCGCCGGGAGGACTGCCGCGCGGCCGCGACGACCTGATCTTCTCTGCCATTGGCGAAGAGCTGGGAATGCTGGGCGGCTTGATCGTCATCGTGGTCTACCTGTTGATTGTCGCCCGCGGTTTTCGCATCGCCCAGCGCGCGGAAAACGACTTCGACCGGTATCTAGCCGCCGGCCTCACCGCGCTCTTAGCCTGCCAGACCTTCTTGATCGTCGCCGGCGTGAGCGGTCTCTTGCCGCTTACCGGGATTACGCTGCC
>JBGPOG010000501.1:0-3705 GCA_041487935.1 Chthonomonadia bacterium
CCAGGCCAAAGCGCTCCCGATCGGCCAATGGAATAAGTACGTCATCAGCGCGCAAGGGCAGACCTACACGGTCTTCCTGAACGGCACGCAAGTGACGGAGTTCAAGAACACGGACGCCGGCCGCGGTCTGGCAACGACCCCGAGCGCCCCCAGCTTCATGGGCCTGCAGTCCCACACCGGCAGAGTTCTGTTCCGGAACATCCGGGTACACGCAGGCGCGCCGGTGCTGCCATCCGATCTGGCCGTGGTGTCAAAGGGGGCAGTCGCGACTGCAGATGCTACGCAGAAGACAAAAGTTGGAGTGTAATTAGAGGCTACAACCCGTCCCGATGCGCACCCTGCGGTACTTTGGAGTCGATGATCGATAGCAGTAGCTGTACCGCAAGGTCCGCGTCGAGCTTCTTGAGTCGCGCATGTTGGCTGCGCGCCGCTGCGACGTCTCCCGATGCTAGCTGGGCTTCGCCGAGCTCATAATGGGCCTCGGGCGATCCCGGCTCGAGCTTGATCGCTTCGTTCAGAGCCTCTAATGCCTGATGGTAGCGGCGGCGAAGGCGGTAGGCTATTCCCAGGATGATATACGCCTCCGCGTCTAGGGCAGCGTGCTTCTTCATTCGGCTGACCGCCCACGCGGCTTCAGTGGCATCTACCAGGTCGAGGCTTGCGCGTCCAAGGTGAGTGTACGCTTCAGCGCATCCGGGCAATAATCGGATAGCTTGCTTTAGGGCTGCAACCGCCTTGGCGGGACGGTCGACCTCGCGATAGGCTACGCCTAGCGCATAGTAGGCATCGCCGTGGCTCGGGCGGAGGCATACTGTTTGCATGAACGAGCTGATTGCCTTTTCCCATCGCCCGGCCTTTGAATGCTCGACACCCTCCTGGTAGCTTACGTTTGCGGTCTGTAGGTCGGCGTCGCGCCGGGAGCGGGTTTCGCCGGCGCCGTTTGCCGCGGTTCGCTTGCCGGCGGGTTGCGGTGGCCGGGAACCGTTCGGAGCCGCTTGCGGCCGCGAATGGCCGTTGGAAGAATGCGGGTTCTGCCGAATCGCCTGGATGCGCTCGTAGGCGACATTGATTTCTTTGATCCGAACCTCCGCCTTGGACTGCTTCCCGGGATCGCCTTGATGGCGGTCCGGATGCCATTCACGGACCAGATTTCGGTAGGTGCGTTTGATCTCTTCGTCCGAATCCTCGGACGAAACTCCCAGCAGGGCGCAGCAGCGATCGAGGTCCATCACTTGGCTTCTCCCGCTGCTGCTTCCGCCAACTCTCCGCGTAGGGTGGTTACCGCCTGTCCAGCCAGGATAACGCGATCTCCGTGAATTCGTACCTTGACGACGCCTCCGCGCGGGGAAGCCTGGTATCCTGTCATCTCCGGCTTGCCCAGCTTTGCAGCCCAGTAGGGAGCCAGGCAGCAGTGCGCCGATCCGGTGACTGGGTCTTCGTCGATGCCGGAACCTGGCGCGAAGAACCGTGAGATAAAGTCGTATTCCGGCCTGTCTGAGCGCGACGTGACGATGATCCCTCTCACCGGAAGCTGCCGCAGGGTTCGATGATCTGGGTTCAGACCGCGAAGCGCTTTAGGGGACTCGACCTCTACGATGTAATCGTAAATGTTCTTCCCCACGTGAACCGCATCGCAGCCCAGAGCTTCCAGCAGTCCCGGCGGAGCAGATTCCGCTCGCTCTTCTCGTGCCGGGAAATCCATCTCGATCCAATCGCCCCTGAGATCGCAGGCCAGCAGGCCGCTGCGGGTATGAAATCGAGCCTGGAGATTTCGTTCCAATTCGCCGCACTCCCAAAGCGCGTGCGCGCTCGCCAGCGTCGCGTGGCCGCAGAGATCTACTTCTACCGCCGGAGTGAACCAGCGCAATCCGAAGCCACCTTCTTGCCGGACGAGGAATGCCGTCTCCGCCAGGTTCATCTCCTGCGCGACCGCCTGCATCCAGGCGTCCTCGCGCGGCCCCGGCAGCAAGCAAACCGCCGCCGGGTTCCCCGCAAAGGGACGATCCGTAAACGCATCGACCTGGTAAATAATAAGTCCCATGTGAATACATCAAAGACATTGAACACGAAGGCACGAAGACACGAAACGAATCCCAAAAGGCCCAGCCAATACGAGACTTGCAAAATTGTTACTCGGGCAAACCGATCCTCTGAGATTCCTTCGTGAACTTCGTGTCTTCGTGTTTAGAATCCGAACAGTCATGGTCTTCGTGTCTTCGTGTTTAGAATCCCATCTGCCTTCGTGGTTAGTCCGCCAGTATTGCCTCGGCTTCGATTTCTACCAGCATATCCGGGTGGATCAGCCGTTTCACTTCAACCATGGTCGTTGCCGGGCGAATGTCGCGGAATCTTTCGCCGTGTGCGCGGCCGATGTCCTCCCAGCGATCGATGTCCGTTACGTAGATCCGTGTCCGAACGACGTCGCTCATCGATGAGCCGGCCTTCTCCAGCGCGATTTCGATGTTATTGAGAGTCTGCACGGCTTGCGCGTAGGCGTCACCAATTCCCACGACGTTTCCAGACTCGTTGGTTGCGGTCGTGCCCGAGACATGGACTTGTTTGCCAACCCGAACTGCCCGCGAATAGCCGGCAATCGGCTCCCAATGCGTCGCCGATGAGATATTCTGTCTATCCATAATATTCTCCGGCACTCTATGGAAGTCGTCAAGAGTAGATGCCGATTTCATATCCGTCCGGATCCAGAAACGAGAATTCGGTATAGTCCTCTTCCTCGTTATAGGCGATCTCGCGGTTGATCTCTACCCCGGCGGCGCGGAGGGCATCATAAGTTCCGCGGGCATTATCTACTTCAAAGTATATACGAACCCCAACCCCTCGCTTGTTTGCCGAAAGCTCCTTTTGATTGACCTCTTCCCGCGAATCCTGTGAAACCAGAAAAAGCTGCGCGTCTTCGCGCTCCAGAGCCACAAACACGGGCGCTTCCGGCGGATCGGCCTGCGAAACCGCGAATCCGAGCCGCTCGCAATAGAACTCCCGCGAGCGCCCGATATCTCGTACAGTCAATTGAGGAACGATTTGGAACATCACGCCTCCGACGAAAGGGCAGCGTTGCGTGTACAGAACCGAGGACTAGATGAGCCAGCCTCACCACTCACCACTCACCACTCACCACTCACGTCTATTCCAATCCCGCCTCCGCCATCTCAATCGCGGCGATTAGCGCTTTTGCTTTGTTCACGCACTCGCGGTATTCGTTTTCCGGCACTGAATCGGCCACCACGCCCGCGCCAGCCTGGATATAGGCCGTTTCGCCATCGACCAGCATCGTGCGGATGGCGATCGCCAGGTCCATGTCGCCGTTAAAGCTGAAATATCCCACGGCGCCTCCGTAAAGCCCTCGCCGCGTCGGCTCAAGCTCTTCGATGATCTCCATCGCCCGCACCTTGGGAGCTCCTGTGAGCGTGCCGGCGGGAAAGCAAGCGCGAGTTACGTCGAACACGTCTTTATCGGCCGTCAGCCGCCCGGTAACATTTGAGACAATGTGCATGACATGGGAATATCGCTCGATCACCATGAGCTCTGACACGGAAACGCTGCCCGCTTGGCTTACCCGTCCCACGTCGTTCCTGCCGAGGTCCACAAGCATGATATGCTCCGCCCGTTCTTTCGGGTCAGCAAGAAGCTCGGATGCCAGGGCAGCGTCCTCATCCTCGTTCGCACCGCGCCTGCGCGTGCCTGCAATGG
>JBGPOG010000502.1:0-3687 GCA_041487935.1 Chthonomonadia bacterium
CGCGTGTAAAAGGGCAGAGCCGGCGTGACAGTCCACGCTTTATGAGAAAAGTCAAAAACAGATTCCGAACGGGAGTGAGGAATCCGCATTTCGCACTTAAGAATCTGCGTTTATCCGCGTTCATCTGCGGTTGCAGCAGTTGAGCTGTATTTCCATACGATTTTGCCTGATTCTATTTATTTGCGTTAATTTGCGTTCATTCGCGGCTCTATTACTCCGGATACGGGAACCTATTCTTAACAATCATCCGTAACCGTTGATAGTGGAGGACAGGGCAACACTAGATGGACTGGTCAAAACCCTTTGCGGCTGCTGCGCGGCAAGACCGCTCGGAGTTTGATGGGCATGTCCGGCGGTGCCACCGCCAGGCCTATAATATCGCCTATCGAATGACCGGCAACCATGCCGACGCAGAGGACTTGACTCAGGAAGCCTTTCTTCGCGCCTATCGATTTTTCGATCGCTACAATCGCCAGATGCCGTTCGAAAACTGGCTCTACCGGATCATTTCGAACGTATTCATCGATGAGCTTCGAAAGAAGCCGAAGATAACAGGCCAGTCTCTAGACCAGCCGCTTCCGAATACGGGATCCGAATCGGAGGTGCGGCTGGAGATTCCGGACTTTACGAGCGACCCGGAAGCGATGATGCTGCACGTGGAGCTAGACGAGCCGCTGCAGCGGGTATTGAACACCTTGCCGCCGGACTTTCGCCAAACAGTGATCCTGGCGGACGTAGAGGGCCTGTCCTACGAGGACATCTCGGATGCAATGGGATGCTCTTTGGGCACCGTTCGCTCCAGGCTGCATCGAGGCCGCAAAATGCTGAGAAACCGGCTCCTGGCCGGCAACAAGTGGCCCGTGAATTGAATTGAAATTGGAACAAGCGTGAATAAAGCTTGGGAGATGTATACGTGAACTGTCGCAAAGTCAACAGCCTGCTCTCGGCCTATGTCGACAACGAAGTGACCGGTGTGGAGCAGATGCAGATACGGTCCCATCTTCGCACCTGTGGATGCTGCAGCGATGAGTACGAATCACTGCTCTTAACAAAACGATTGCTGTCCGGTCTATCCGGGAGAGACCCTCGGGACGGCTTCGAGGACGAAATCATCCAGCGCCTTGCAGTTCTGGGAGCTTCGCGACGCCCGCAGATGGATTTGACCAACTGGTGGTCGCTCATGGGCGAGCCGCAGCGAGCAAAAGTTAGGATGGCAGTGCTCTACACGTCGTTAACGGCGGCCGCGCTACTCTGGGTTACCGTTCCTATGCGGCTGCCGGCAGAAAACCACGCGCTCGACACTGTTGCCATGAAGGCGCCCACGAGACTTAGTTCGCCAATACCTGTGAACGGATACATTGTCCTTCACAATCGTGGCGAGGATGCACAATGGACGAGCAGTGCGCCTACGATCTCTTCAGCGTCAGATACGCACACTGAATTCACTCCGGCGCCCTAGCGCTTTGATTCGGGGAATCTTCCAGCGATGGCGATTCACTCGCAACGTTTAAGAATGGCCGCGTCCCGGATGCGGCCATTCCTACGTATAGTCATCGGAATAGTCGTCTTCCTGGTCATATTGGCTCCCTCCGTTCTGGCAAGCGCCGGCTCGGCTGCCTCCAGCGTTGACCGCATCCTCTTGCGGTCCATGCTCTCGTCCCGGCAGGTAAATCTACGCGGAAGCCAGCGCGAGGTCGTTGTCATGCCAAGCGGCGTCGCGCACTTTATGACAAAGGAAGTGATCCGGAGAAAAGACGGCCATTCGCTGGCGCGCTGCGTCGATCCCGCAGAGCAGCGCGGCCAGGTAAAGACCGACGACGGAATCTGGACACGGGCTTACGACCCGCGAAGACGAACCATCGAGCTGACTCGTTCCCTGCCACGCCTCACAAATGAATCGGATGCCCGAAGGCTTATTCGCCGAATCCACGCGAATTACGCTGTCTATTTGCGCAACCAGGATTGGATCGCCGGCCGAACGTGCGACGTGATCGAGATGGTTCCGCGAGACCCCTACGGCCATGGAATCAAGATATGGGTAGACCGCGCCACCGGAGTAACTCTCTCACGGCAGGAAAGCGGCAGGAAAAATGAAACTCTGGGCCTCACGTTTTACACGAATGTGACGTTCCCCAAACAGGTTGCCGACGGCGATTTGGAGTTCAAATTCCCTGCCCGCAGTAAAACGCAAAAAATCTCGCTCTCCAAAGTCTTTCGCGAAATCTCGCCGCTCCGCAAGATTGCGACCTTCGAAATATACATTCCCGTGTCAATGCCTGCCGGATTCGAATTTGAATCGTGCGAAATGGCGCTCTTGAACGGAAGCCCAGTTGCCTGCCTGCGATTCAGCGACGGCGCATCGATGATCACAATCTGCCAGAGCTGGCTCGCCGAGCCGGTTCCAAACGGCTACCGGCCGATGGCGTGCCAGAGTCTTGCCCGTGGTGAGACGATGGTGTTGTCAGCATACAGGCGGACGAGCTTCATGGTCGTAGGCCCGCGCGAGAAAGAGGGAATGCTTTGCATTCCCAAATCATTCGACAACGATCGGGAGCGAGAAATCTTAAGCCGGCTTTCGAAACAATCCCGCCTACCGATTTCAAAGTTGATCTCCATACGGACCGGCGGTATTGGCCTCGACCACCTTGCGGCGCTGGTCGATATTGCCTCAAGAACCGGTCGAAAACTCGAATCTCTCATGGCCATGCACCGCGATGGCTGGAGCTGCCGCAGCATTGCGGAGCGCCTAAAAGTCGACCCGCAGCGCCTGGCCGACCGAATTCGGGAATTCCAGACCCGGTAGCATACACGACAAACCACGCATTCTGGATCGGGTGAATAGCTGCGTGACTGTATTCACATCATTCGAACTAATAATTAATGGAATCTTAATTATAGACAGCAGGAACCTAAACGTAAGGTGCATAATAATCTTCTCGATAGCTCTTCAATCACGACAAAGGAGAAGAATGATGAAAGCTATCGCGATCCTGCTGATCTCGATCTTTGGAGTGGCATTGGCATCAAGCGCATCGTACGCGTTACCGATCTACCAGTTCACGGCTTCGACCAGCTTTGTGGGTGGGGAACCGCAGAGCATTTACGAGGTATCCCCGAACGACCTGGCCTCCGTCACCGTGAGCAGCATAAGCCAGGGAACGTGCAAGAACGTTTCCAACGCAGCTCATGACGGAGAGTTCGACTTGGGTATGGCGGCAATGCTGCTGCAATACCCATATAATAACGGAGGGCCCTTTCTGGCCCTTAGATTCGTCTTTCAGGAGTTTTTTTGCGCTGCCGCCACTTGCCACGGTGAGCATAGGGCCTGAGACCACGTCCGCCAGCGGTAACGTGCCGGTTGACTTGTACCGCGCCAAAATATCAGCGACAGCAAGTGAAGATAAGACCGGAGAAGAGCTCACGCCCGCAGTTGGTACGATGGACGTTACCGTACGGCCGTACGCTTAGGCTACAGACGCCGGCAGCAACCCCGGCATAATCCGCACGATTTCAGAGCTAGCGCCGCCCGCTCCGCCCATTGCAGGGCGGGGCGGTTCAACTGTAAGCCTTCCTGCTTGAGATATCCTCTTTGTGGAGAAATGTTATGATGAGGCAGCTAAGCATTTGCTTTCTGGTGCTCGTTATGGTCGACGTTCCGCTCCGGGGACAGAGCGCAGAGATCGACGC
>JBGPOG010000503.1:0-3676 GCA_041487935.1 Chthonomonadia bacterium
AGGAATCCGGCAGCGTTGGCCGGATGCTTCGTACCTCAGCATGACGTCAAAAGCCTTCTTCTCGCAAAGCGCCCCGCGCCTAAGGCGCGTTTGGTTATCGAGATCCTAACCCTTCAGGCCCGTTAGCGCGATTCCTCTTACGAAGAACCGTTGTGTCGCAAGGAAGACCAGAAGGACCGGAATCAGTACCAGCACGGCGGCCGCCATCTGCAGCGGCCAGTTGGTTGCGCCGAAGGAGTCCTTGAAAACGGAAAGACCGACTTCCAGCGTGCGCATTTTCGTGGTGCTGGTAACGAGGAGGGGCCAGAAAAAGTCGGTCCAGGTCGCGATGAAGGCGAATGCCGCAAGCGTCGCAAGCGCCGGAGCAGAAAGCGGAAGCGCAATACGCCGGTAGATGCCGAATTCCGAGCACCCGTCGATCCTCGCCGCATCATCGAGCTCGCGCGGCAAGGTGATAAAGAACTGCCGCAGCAGGAAGATACCGAACGCACTGGAAATCCCGGGCACGATCAAGGCCCAATACGTGTCAAGCCATCCAAACGATCGGACGACGAGGAAGGCCGGAATCATGGTGACCTGCCCCGGGATCATCATCGTCGCGAGGAACAGGAAAAAGATCAAATCTCGCCCGGGAAACCGCAGGCGCGCGAACCCGTATCCCGCCAGCGAACACAGAATGAGCTGCCCGCAGACCACACTCACCGCGACAACGGACGTATTCCAGAGAAACCGGACGAAGGGCGTCGCATCCATGGCAAGGACGGTTGCGTAGTTCTCGAAATGCAGGCGGTTCGGAAGCAGGTGCGATGGCGTGGGCAGGACGCCATGGGAAGGATGCAGGGAAGCGATCACCATCCACGCAAATGGCGCGGCCGTCAACAACGCCACCAGGACCATCGCTATGTAGCTGCCCGCATTGCGCACCGTATTGAAGTTCAACCTTCCTATCCGCGATCCGAAACTGTTCAGGCTTGCTATTGCCGGATTCCTCACTCCGTTCCTAATGACAACGTCAAAAGCAGATCCTACGGGATGACGGAGCTGCAGCGTTTGTCATTGCTTACAAAGTGTTGCACGCACCATGAATTGCTCGGAATGACGGCCTAGCGGACGCGGGTATGAATGCGAACGTTCGTCATTCCGAGCATTTTACCGCGCCTAACGCGGCGTTGAGTGTAAGAAA
Source organism: Chthonomonadia bacterium (assembly GCA_041487935.1). Taxonomy (GTDB): domain Bacteria; phylum Armatimonadota; class Chthonomonadetes; order Chthonomonadales; family CAJBBX01; genus JBGPOG01. The sequence goes on from JBGPOG010000503.1 coordinate 1,184, forward strand.
CTGTCACAGCCCCCGTCATCCCGTAGTGATCTTTTTTAGAATTGGCAAGTTGACATTCGTGCACTAAACGGTGAAGTTTCTTAGGAACGGAGTGAGGAATCCGGCTCCACTCCTCCGAGCAGGTCTTGAGCCGCCCTTGCCGTCATTCCGAGCCGACTTTGCGAGGAATCCGGCCCAACCCCTCCGAATTAGCCCGCATGAGCGCTCGCACATGCTGGGTGTACATAATGGCCAATCCCTGGACACATGTGCTGTACGTTGGTGTTACTGGAGACCTACACCTCCGCGTAGCCCAGCACAAATCCCGCAGCTCGCCATCGTTCACACAGAAATACAACGTCACGAGTCTGGTCTACTTTAAAGAATTCTCCGGCCCGTCAGATGCGATTGCCCGCGAAAAACAGATCAAGGGTTGGTCACGAGCGAAAAAAGTCGAGCCCATCAAGTCCATGAATCCCGACTTCCGAGACCTGAGCGACGAATGGTGACCAGCAGTTCTTGAAGTCATTCCGAACTCTTCTGCCGTCATTCCGAACGAGAGTGAGGAATCCGGCAACTGGTCATGGTCCAGAGAAACGTCGCCGGATTCCTCGCAAAACCGGCTCGGAATGACGTCAATTGCGATTGATGCCAGTGACCTTGCCGTCATTCCGAACTCCTCTGCCGTCATTCCGAACTCTTCTGCCGTCATTCCGAGCTCTTCTGCCGTCATTCCGAACGACAGTGAGGAATCCGGCAACTGGTCATAATCCAGAGAAACGTCGCCGGATTCCTCGCAAAACCGCCTCGGAATGACGTCAATTGCGAACAGTTACCGCGTTCTACCTCAGCAACCAGCCGTCACGCAAGGCTGTATTCCTCCATCCTCCGCGCCACTACTTTGAACTGCACGACCGCAATCGCCAGAATGATTACGAAAAGCACGTAGCTTTGCGCGCTGGCCGTCCCCATGTGGAACTGGCGCCACGCCTGGTTGTAGATGTGGTAGCCCACTACATCCGTGTGCCGCAGCGGGCCTCCCTTCGTCATCATGTAGACCGGTGTAAAAACTTGGAATGCGCTGATGGTCGCCGTTACGAGAATGAAGAAGGTGGTCGGCAGGAGCAGCGGAAGCGTGATGTTCCGGAATGCCGACCAGCGGCCGGCGCCGTCCACAGCCGCGGCTTCATAGAGCGCTTCCGGGATACCCGCCAGCCCGGCCAGGAAAAGGACCATGCGCGGACCGAGACCGGTCCATATCGACATGAAGATGAGCGCCGGCATCGCCCAGACGGTGGACTGGAGCCAATCGGTTTGAGAGGCCCCGTGAAGTCCCGCTATGGAAAGCCCCCAGTTGAGGAGCCCGTGTTCCGGCAGGTAGATGAACGTCCAGACCATCGAGATCGCCACGGCAGAAGAGACGGCTGGAAGATAGTACAGCGTGCGAAAGAAGTTGACGCCGCGCAGCCTCTGGTGTACGAGGATCGCCACTGCCAGCGCGACGGCCGTTCCCAGCGGGACGCTCACGACGGCGTAGTAGGTGGAGTTCTTCAGCGCGTTCCAGAAAAGTGGGTCCCGCAAGACGTGCGCGTAGTTTGCCAGCCCCACGTAAGGCTTCCCTGGCTTCAGGACGTCCCACCGGTGAAGGGAAAGGTAGAGCGCGAAGGCGATCGGAAACAGCACGAACATGGATAGATGGATGAGCGACGGAAGGACGAACATCCAGCCGGCGCGTGCGCGAGAACGTTCCATCGCGGCATTCGCGGCGCTCACGGATTACCCACTTCCGCGTCGATTCGTCGCGCGGCATCGCGGAGGGCGCTGCGAGCCGGAGACCCGCCAATGAGGATCTCTTCCACCATCTCTTTGCCGATGTCCTCAACCTGGGCGTAAGATTCGACCCGGGCTCCCCAGGGCGCAATGCCGTACTTTACATTGTCCAGGAAGACCCCCTCCAACGGGCCGGCAGTTCGCCGGGATTCGGCGATGATCCGGTTGCCCGAAATCCCTATCCCAAGCTCGGCCTTCTTTCGCTGGACGAATGGGCCGGACATGAATTTGACGTATTCCCAGGCCTCTCGCCGGTGGCGGCAGCGGCGCGAAATCGCATATCCGGCCTCATAGAGCACGGTCACGCGCTTTCGATTCCGGGGCAGCCCGACAACCCCGACGTCCTGCATCCGGATGGTCTCGCTTGCTTTGAGGCCGACGAGCGACCAGTGCCCCGAAATCTGCATGGCGACGAGGCCGGATGCGAAAGGATCGGCCCCTTGCGCCTGGCTTTCCGAAATGGAAGGAGCCAACCGATCCTTTACGAGACCGGTAAAGAACGAAACGGCTTCCACGGTCGCGCCGCTATCCAGGAATCCCGAAGCGCGCTTGCCGTCTGGAGAAAGCACATCTCCCCCGTTTTGCCAGATCCACACGATCCAGCCCGGCATCCAGTTCTCCATCATGAAGCCATATCTCGCCCGATGCGCCGCGCCTTTCGGCCAGATGGTCAAGCGGCGGCAG
>JBGPOG010000504.1:0-3666 GCA_041487935.1 Chthonomonadia bacterium
CACGAGGTACGAGGGACCTGCTTTTTGGTGACTTTTCGAACAATGTTTCTTATGAGGTACGAGAGATCTGCTTTTAGGCCGCGTTCATGCACAAACCCATTTATGAATACCAGATCTCTCGTGCGTCCCAAGGACAAAACGTCAAAAGCAGGTCCCTCACAACGACGGTTCGGGATGACACTCTTGCTGCGTTGCCATCGTCGCATATGTGCCCCCGGGCGGCGTCATCTCACAACGACGGTTCGGGATGACACACTTGCTGCGTTCTGTCATTACTTACAACGTGTTGCCGGCAACATCAATTGCGCGGCATGACGTTTCCGTGCAGCTCACGTACCTTTGGAGCGATCCTCACGCGTTGAGTAGTCGTCAGTATCTAGAATCCTATTGCCCCGTTAGCGCTCCGCCAAACGAAACCCCCCTGCACACATCCGCACGGGGGTTTATTAAGCCGAGTGAAGGTTCGGAAAGTAATCGATACAATTACTCGTCACTCGGCGAATAACCAAGAGTCGATAGCAAATCTGTTTTCGTCTCTTCCGTGTAACTCTCGAACGTTTCCGGCGACACGGACTCTCGAACGCCGCCCCGCACCTCTTCATCGGCAAGCTCGAGCCCTTCGGCCTCAGCCTGTTGCTGCCTGGCGGCCGAAATGGCCTGGCTCAACTGCTGCCCGATAACCTCTATGATCTGCTCTGAGCTGATATCCGCTTGAAGCGGGATCATCAACGTTATCATCAACATCGGTGATTCCTGTTTCATCGAATTCCTCCCCCAAGTTCCGCTGCACTCATTTAGAACTACTCGGTCCTATTCACTCATACGTATTCTAAAGGCGCAAGTTTCAGCAAAAAGTTCCGCGCACTAGTTTGCCAAGCGATCAAAACTTGAGTCATTATACGCCGGAAGTGCATAGACTGTGCCATTTCGCTTGGAACAAGTAAATCTTAAGACCTACATGACGGCCTCGCGAATTACCGCTAGAAACGCGTCGAGTATCGGTGATTCGTCCCTTCGCCTGTACGCCGCGGTTAGTTCGGTTACAGGCGCCGGATCTCGAATAGGAACGCAGCGAATGCGTTTCGGGAAGCTGCAATCGAGCTTGAAGGCACACGTTCAACCGAGGCCGGGGATACCGTCGCCATACGGTATCCAGATGTTCTTGATTTGAGTGCATTGTCGAAGAAACTTCTCGGACGCGGCACTCTCCGGGGCCGGACCGCAGTCCATGGCATTGAGAATGTTTGGGATGATCGTCGATTACCTAGCCTGTCGCATCGGCTTTCAGTACAATTGTCTCCAAGGATTTCCGCTCGCGCAACTCGAATCCCTCCAAGGAACACAATCGAGCGGCCAAACGGGCGGTTCGAGCGATCGGGAGAACTGAGATGACATACAAACCGCAGCCAATCGACACTTCTCATATAGAGCTGCCGCAGGACTTGATCGAATTGACCGAAGAACTGGCGAAGAGCACGCACGACAATTGGGCCGTGGGCAGGCTGGCGGAAGGTTGGACCTACGGTCCCGCGAGAGACGACTCTAAGAAAGAACACCCGACATTGGTGCCCTACGAAGACCTGCCGGAGTCGGAGAAAGAGTACGATCGGACGACCGCGATGCAGACACTGAAGGCGGTATTGGCTCTGGGATATCGGATTGGGAAGGGGGAGTGATGCGTGAAGCGTGATGCATGATCCGTGACAGTGGGGCTTCAGTCGTGATGTAGGTGATCAGCAATTAGCGGCGCAGCCTCAGGGTCGTGCTCTCAACAATCAGAGAATCACAGCGGCCGCGCCGCCAAATTGACAGCGCGACCACCGATTAGGCCATTGAAATTGGCGATGCATCTGTCATAAACTCGGCGACATGACGGTCAATCTTATACGACCTCGACCTGCCTGGCCTGGAACAATAGGATTAGTTAGTCCCAATATCGCGTCTTGGCCTGTGATGCCTAGATCAGGCGTCAATTCCAGGGCGAAATCGTACTGGGCGGGCGTCAATCCCCGCGCGGGCAAGCGACCCTCCAACAAAGCGATCCTCTGAACTGTTGACAGCATACCGTAGAATCGCACCGTGTGGTACTCGCGCTGAATCCGCATCGAATCGTCAGAAAATGGAAACACAGAATAGGCTGGGATTACCGGCGGCTTCGGAAGCTCCGCGGCATCCGGATCCGGACGTTTTTCATCGGCGGTCCATTGGAAACCGCTGGATATCTGGAAACGCGATAACTGAGTAACGACCTCCAGCTCCCACTGGAGTTGGTCGCGCAGCGCCTTCAGAGCTTGACCAGGCTGCTTCGCCTCTGCATCCACCGCATCCTTGAACATCATCCACCGCGTCACGAGTTTTGCGGGGACTTCCAGCTCATCGTCCCGGTACCAGCGGTTGTTCCTCATCAGGTAAACATCGTCCGGGCCCTTCTTCCAACTGCTGTCCTGAAGCAGAGCCCAGAGACCGAGATTTGACTTCAGGTCGCCCACCAGCGGGGCGTTCCGTTCGTCGGGCGGCATGTGCGTGCCGGGCCGGCTGTAGTAATCGGAGATGAAGTCGATTCCGGATTTCTCTACAATTCGTTCGAGCGATTCAACGCGGCGCCGGGGCGGATACGGGGTGCCGTCAGGTCGCGGCGGAACGTCGCCCGGCCAGACTCGCGCGGATGCAAAGTCGAGAAAGGGTTTCCACGCGACCGGCGCCTCCTTTCCAAGGCGCTCACTGAATTGCAGCAGCGGGGAATGATCGAGAGGCAGCGTCATTGCGTCCATCGGCCACTGCGGGTTCCGGCTGAACACGGTGTTCGATCCGCGGCCCGGCAACAGAACGGAAACCATCAAGCTGAACCCGCCATTACAGAAGCGAACGACCGCCTTGTCTGCTATTGGGGAATCGGAGGATATCCTCAGCGTGGGAGATAGCCTTCCGAGCAGCACGGCCCGCTGCGCTCCGGTGAACTGGGACATCGGTATCGCCGTATGTATCTCATCCTCATCGCCAGAGAAGCTCATGAATGACCGGAAGAACGCAATGTCATTGAATCGTTCGACGATTTGCTCGCGGGCACTCTCGGGCAAACTCTGGAAAAAGCTATGTGCGTCCACCACCTCCTTGCGGACCTGGGGGTCGTTGATCTCGCTGCGCTCGTCAAAGGGCTTTCCTAGCTCATCCTTCAGCGCACGGCGCATCGAATCCAATCCGCGCTGCCGCGCCGCGTTATAGAGCCTCCACCAACGGGTCCGCTTCCCAACCCACTCGGAATCCATCTCCAGAGAGTACCGCCGGCCATCCTCTACGGATTGCCAGTCTCCCGGCACCAGTTCAGCCAGTGACTTCATCACCGTGGCAAGCGGTTTCTTCCGGACGCGAATCTGTATCTTGAGCTGCTCGCAGCTCTTGCTGCAGGTCAAGCGGACCGTGCCGCCGCCAAGTTTTGCGAGAAGCTCTCCCAGCGGTATTCCGATGGCATCGATCGAGATCTGTCGCTGGAAGGCAGGCATCTCGTACGGCGGAGCCTGCTGGAGGGCTCCTTTGATCGGTGGCTTCTGTGCGAAGCACTCGGCAGCATAAAAGAACAGAGCTGATGTCAATAAAACGCGGGACCCCAAGGCCATCCGCATCAGGTTCCGGTAGCTGCGATTTCGAAACGTAACCATTCCATCTCTC
>JBGPOG010000505.1:0-3654 GCA_041487935.1 Chthonomonadia bacterium
GGGACCTTACCGAGGTCCTCGTCGCCGGGTACGTGGAAACCGCGCAGCTTGAAATTCCATCCGTAGTTGTTGAGCCGGGGAACCACGGAATGGCACCGCGCGCACGTGGTGTGGTACTTTCGGGCGAAGGCGGGAATCGCGGTTGTCGGAACCGCCAGGCCCAGAACTAATACTGCCGCGAGCGCCATTGGAGCCGCTAATGTGATTCTAAGTTTCAATGTGATGCCCTCCATTCGAGAGCGCCGTCCCGCTCACTTGCCGGCGTATTTGATGATGACCTTTGCACCCTCTTTATCGATCACCTTGACCTCTTGGGTTAAGATGCCGTGCTGCTCGCTCCAGGATTTGAGCTTGTACGTGCCCGGCGGCACCCCATCGATCTTGAATATCCCCCGCTGGTCCGTGACGGCGAAATACGGGTTGTCGACGACGACGATCCAGGCTTGCATGCTTCCGTGGATGTGGCAATGGACCTCGATGACGCCGGCCTGATCGACCTTGAGCAAGGAACGGGAGCCTTTCTGCGGCTGGTTGAAATTGAACGCCTTCGCCTTGGAATCCGAGAAGGTGTTGTGCAGGAAGTCGTCGGAGTTGACCAATTCGATGTTGGACCCCTTCATCGCCGCGACGACGTGCGGGATGAAGGTCTTGTTTGCCTGGTCGATCGTGATACGCTGCGTCGGGGGCGCGAAAGGTCCGCGAACCCCTTCAAGGTACACCACGGCGGAAGCCAGTCCGGCGCTTCCGATCTGCACGCGGCCGACAATCGGCGCGTTGCCCGCTTTGCTGCGCGCCAACGGCGCGAGCGCGACGAGCGTCGCGAGCGCCATTGCGGCGGGTAGAGTAATTTGTTTCAATACAGCTTTCATTGAGTTGGATCCTTCCCCCGGCCCCCAGGTGGACGCTAGTGCCTTCCAATGAGCGCCGAGCCGTTTGTTGGTAGTACGTGCGGCAGCGAGGTAACCGATGATGTTCAATTATGGGGTCGCGGCCAGATATAAACAATCCGCGAAACGGCGAATTATTCATGCCGGCATTGCGCGATCCGTCACGACACGAAGAAGCTGGGCCAGAATCCGTCGAATCGCGGACGACGCGGACAGGTTATTGTGAATAAAATCACAATCAATCGTCGCAGTCTACCTCGGGTAAGACCCGCGGAAATGGGACAACCGATGCGGTGTGAACTCACAAGGCGGGTTTCGCGATGAAAGTCAAAACGCTCACCCGATCACTCATTCGGGTAGGAGTTATAGAACCACATAACCTGTTGCGTGAAGGACTTGTGGCGTTGCTGGATAGCGCCGAAGGTTTCGATTGCGTCGGCGGCTGGTCCACGGAATCCCAATTGCCGGAGGCGCTTTGTTCGGTAAAGCCCGACGTCCTGCTGGTGGGAATGAGTTCGGAAGTTTCATCGGCAAGTCTCTCGCTTCTCCATTTCGCGCGATCCGCTCCGACAATGCAGATCGTCGCATTAGTCGAGTGTCCGAAGAATTGCCGTTGCGACCGCACATTCGATGCGGCAAGCCCGGACGATCATTCAGGCGATATTGAAGATAAAGGCGCCAAATGGGTTACGCAGGACCAAGCGGCGCATAACCAGTGCGCGTGCATCGCGAGGGATTTTCCCGCCCGAGCCGTGATCGGAAAAAAGGTTTCCTTTTCAATCCTTTCATGTGCCATCCGAGCGGTGCATCAAGCGCGCGATTCATACAAAGACCGCCTGACTGCGCCGGGCGCCGGTTTCCTCGGTGAGTCCACTGCCGAAACCTTCGACGATGGATCCGTATTGTCTCTTCTCTCATCCCGAGAGCGGGAGGTTACTTTGCTCGTTGCCCGGGGATTTGCAAACAAGGAAATCTCCAGTCGGCTGGGAGTCTCTTATTCGACCGTGAAGAATCACATTAGCCGAATCCTCCAAAAGTTGAACTTGGACCATAGGACGCAACTGGCGATCTATGCTATCTCACGCGGCGCGGCAAATGACGCTCAGGCAGCTTTCGAAAACAATCGTTTCCTGAAACAGTGATTGGAATTCCACTTAGAGAATTCTTTAGGTAGTCTTTTTTCCTATTGACGGGACGACGCAGTAGATGTAGTATGGGCCATGTGTAAGAAATGTGAATAGACTTGGCCTTGATTGTTGCCGCGCGTGTGGTCCGCCCCTGCGGATTGTGGACTCGCGCCGCTTCGTTTCAGTTCGGGGTCATTCATTCGACATCAAGAGCCAAGCTTGCACCATTCTCCAAGAATATTTTTGTCGAACATGGAACATTCTTTGCGTTTCGATACATTACACTGTGCGTGACAAATGATACGCGAGCAGTTATCAGGCATTAACGTTCTGTTCTACTGATTAGTTGTTGAATAGGCCGTACTGTAGGTTGCGAGAATGTTGATGAGGCGGGCAGGTTCAGAAGTATGAATTCGTCCAGGCTGCTGCGCACCATGTCGCTGTCTATTGTCCCCATCCTCTCTTTCGCCGCCCTTGCGTTTGCCTCGATGATGGATACCAAGCCCGGCAAGAAACCGCCCGCCTACCCGCTAAGCCTGTTTGCACAAGCAGCGGAGGAAGACTACGTCGGCGACAAGAAATGCGTTGGCTGCCACAAGAACTACGTCGAGAGCTTCGATCAGTCCCCCCACGCTGCCTTTTCTCGCGACCCGCACCGTTCTCGCGACCGTCAGGGGTGCGAGTCGTGCCACGGTCCCGGCAAGCCTCATATCGACCACTTAACGCCTCGGGGCGACATTCCGAAGTACGCCATCGGTTATACACGCGCAAAGCCGAGGGAATCGTCGGAGGCGTGCATGAGGTGCCATGCCGATACGTTGAGCGAATCGCACTGGCGCCGAACCGGGCACGCCCGAGCCAACGTGGGCTGCGCGGACTGCCATCAAATCCACCAAAACCACGTCAAGGACGCAAAGGAGCTGAAGGCTTATCCGTCCAGGCTCGACGAAACCGGCGCTTCAAAAATACGGGCGCCGTTCTTCGTCGCCGCGCCCGATCCCCGCAAGATGCTCAAGGGCGATGAGGCCTCGCTGTGCGGCAAGTGCCATCGCCGCGAAGTGAGCGAATTCCGGCACAACTTCCATCATCCGATTCCCGAGGGGCGGATGGTTTGCAGCGATTGCCACGAGCCGCATCCGAACAAGGATGCGCCCAAGCACGTCCGTCCCGGCAAGCAGATGTGTGTCTCATGCCATGCGGAAACCGCCGGGCCATTCGTTTTCGAGCACGATTTCCAGACCGGCGGGGAGGACGGCGGGTGTACGGAATGCCACCGGCCCCACGGGTCGCCAAACCCGAAGCTTCTGCGGCTATTTTCGCGCGGGCTTTGCAATCAGTGTCACTCCGATAAGTCGGTTAACCATTTTCCGGGACGCACGTGCTGGCAGTCGGGCTGCCACGTAGCGATCCACGGATCTAATTCGAGCGCGCGGTTCTTCTCGCGATAGCGGCTCGCCGTTTCTCGGGCATGCTGTTCCGAGCAATTTATGTAGTTAGTGTAGTGTCTCCGACTCGTCCTTACAATGCGAGACAAAAAACGGATTCCTCACAAAGGCGGTTCCTAATGACAAAGGTCAAAAGCTGATCCCTCACAACGACGGTTCGGGATGACGGCTTGGCCGAGTATTGTCATTGCGTAC
>JBGPOG010000506.1:0-3653 GCA_041487935.1 Chthonomonadia bacterium
AGCAGGTCCCTCACAACGACGGTTCGGGATGACGGAAATGCTGCGTTTTGTCATTACACGCAACGTGTTGCCGGCGGCATCAATTGCTCGGGATGACGTTTGAATGTTTGCCTGGCACATTTGCAATTAACTCCCGTGATGCATGATGCGTTGATCGCAGTTATTCACGCATCAAGTTCTCATATCTTCAGCTTGAAAATACAATACTCCAAAAACCGAATTGACATGGTTACAGCGATGACGATCATGCACCCGATCACCATGTATTCTGCAAACTTACTGGATGAGGTGATGCTCTGCGCAATCCCGGCATTCTTGGCGTTCGGATCGAGCGAAAGTCTGGCCATAACGCTGTCGACCGCTTTCAGGGCTGTATGAAGCTTATCGGAGATAATTTCTATCTTGAAGTATGCTAGCAAAGGAACAGCCAACACGACTACGGGGGCAAAGAACTGATACTTGAGCCGCTGGTGCTCGTTGTAGATCACGCAGTTGCGGCATCGTTCTTTCTTGGCCGCCATTGAAATACTCGTATTGTGCGGGATCTTGACGTGCCTGCTGTCCACTTTCGGAGCTGGGATCGGCTTGGAATACTCTTCGGTTCTTTCAAGTGCGGGTTCGGCTTCGGGCTCCTCGCTCTCCACTCCCCCGAGCCCTTCAATGAGAACGTCGGAGATATTCGGTTTCCGCACGGGCTCGCTCGGCTTTTCGAAGCTAATGATCTGCTTATTGATAATCGCGTCCATCGCATGGCGGATGACGTTTTCTTCGCACATACAACCCACCCGCTGCCGCCAGCATCGTGTTCTCGCGTGGAAGATCGGGCAGCGCTTGCGGATGGCATCGCGGCAATAAGGAAGCTGCCAGCATTTGGCGAACATGCCGATCAAAGCTCCCCCGACCGGCTCCTCTTCCTTGACCGAGCCACCGTATTGCATGCCGCTCGTACGCTCGCTGCTGCGCTGAGCGCCGTCCACAAGGCGGACGAAAATGTCGCGCGCGAGCAATATCCCTCCAGGCACAGCCATCATAATCGCAGCGATCTTGAACTGGCCCAAGATGGAGAGGGCCACAACGTTCTTCGTGGTAGTCCATTCCTGAAGCTTTCCCCCCATAAACTGATCGATTAGAAAGGGAAGGCCATAGTAGAAAAGGACCGAAATCGCGACGAGAGTGTAACCGGTCGGCTCCTCATCGTAATAGAGGATAGACACCGTCAGCAGGAAAATCCCGAGCGCCAGATTGAGGTACACGACCGCGCCGCTGATATTAGTGGCAATTCTCTGTTGTTCCGGTGGGAAAAGAGTTCCCCATTGGCCGGCAGTTACGAAGAGACCGTAGAAGAGATAGGCGTAGAGGATCACGGTGGCGAGGGCGGCAAGCTGCATGATGCGGCGCGTCCAGTCCATGAAGATCTGGTAGGTCCGCTCAGAGGAGACGCCGCCGGAACGGTAGGATACGGGCAAGGATGGAAACTCCGGCAGCGGTCCGGTGGAGTTGGTCCGTGGCCGCCGCCATTCTACTTCACGCGTTCGAGATACGTGTCGTTTCGGGTATCGACTTTGACTTTGTCGCCGATATTCACGAAGAAGGGAACCTGTATCACCGCTCCGGTCTCGAGCGTCGCGGGCTTGGAACCGCCGGAAGCGGTGTCGCCGCGCACGCCGGGATCGGTCATCGTGATCTCCAGCTCCGCAAAAAACTGAACTTCCACCCCGATAATCGACCCGTTGTGGTCCACCACCGAAACTTCCATGCCGTCTTTGAGATACTTGACCGGGTCTCCGATCTGCGCCTTCGACACGGCGATCTGTTCGAAGGTATTATTGTCCATCAGGAAGTATTCGTCGTCCTGATTGTAAAGGTACTGCATTGGGCGGCGCTCCAGCCGGGCCTGGTCCATCTTCTCTCCGGCGCGGAACGTCTTTTCGATTGTTGCCCCGCTGCGGGCGTTCCTCAGTTTGGTTCGAACGAACGCTCCGCCTTTACCGGGTTTTACGTGCTGGAATTCGACAATCGTGAAAATTTCGTTATCTTGAATAATGGAAAGCCCATTGCGAAAATCGCTGGTGTCCATAGGGTCGCGGAATTCCTCCGGAGCGGTAAGAAACGGCGGTGCGCCGCGCCGCTATTATAGCACAATCACTTTGGCGGCGCAACGCGCATCGAGGCTTCCGGAACCCGACGGTCGGCAGACCGTCTCATCTTATTGAGATGCAATTAGCGCGAAGATGGTTCGCATGAAACGAGACTTCCATGCGCGATGCGTGACGCTTGGTCCGTAATGAGTGATGCGTGAGCGAGGGCTTGTGGACGGTCAGCATCCCGCACCACTGCACGCGTATCAAATCATTGGTCTCGGATCTCGGATCATATATCACGCACATCGAGTCAAGCATCACGCTTCCAAGAAAGGAACACCGTGCGGTCAGCTCCCTTAATACTATTTGCCGGCATTGCATTTAGTTCATCGATTGGCCCACCGGCTATCGCTCAGCGCCACTCGCAAGGCGATGCCGCTGCTCTCTTCCGCAGCGAGGTCGCGGAAGCGCCTCAAAAGCTCAACTGGAAAGGATCCCAGTTTAGCGATGAAACAAGATTCGCCGTCGCCGCCAGCGGTCTCTCCTGGCGGCCGGAATATGAGGGCGTCTCACTCTTTCGTAATGAGAAATCCGGACTTGCCTACTCGGATGCGGCTTCGCGCGCCCGAGCATTCGAAGGCGCCCGGTCTGCCGGTCAGGAGAAAATCGCCTTCTCATTCGCGTTCTCATTGGCGCTCGACCCGGAGCGTCAAGACACGGCCTGGCGTGATGCCCGCCAGTTCCTTGGCCGCTACGGAAGGGATTACGAACAGGCGCTGGCCGGCATCCTGCAGTCGCCGGACAAGCTGCCATTACTCCCCAGCTACACATATGCGGCGGCGGACCTGCTCGCGATGAGAGGCAATCCCAAGCTGCGGGCGCTCTTCTTCACGCTGGCCGAATCGAGCGACCGCTATCTCCGCAGCCGCGGAATAGCCGGGCTTGGCGCCAGCGCATTTCGTGGCGAACCCGCTTCGAGGCACGTTGCCGAGGCCGCGGACCGCCCGCGCGAGTTCAGCGTCAGCGCGGTCGAGCGGCGGATGATCGACGAAGCGCTCCGGCGAGCCGCCGAGGATAAGAACTGGCACACTCGAGCCGCTGCCGCCTACGCCCTGGGCCTCTGCGGAGACGAATCGGAGCTGCCGTTATTGGAGAAACTGGCGACCGATCGGGCCTATATTATCGAGCGTACGGGCGACAAGCGCACGTCGCAGGTCGCCTACCCCGTAAGATCGGCAGCGTCTCGTGCCTTGGAGGCACTCGGAAAAACCACGTCCGGCGTGACAGAGGGAGTTTTCTCAGGCAAGGAGCTTCAGCGCGCATTGCGAGGCGGGCAGAACGTGACGAACGACCATTCCGACGTGGACCGGAAACTGCTGAAAAACGTGACGTTTGCGTGGGTGGGGTTTTAGATCAACCGTAGCAAAGTATAACCTGGCTCAAGCGTTGACCCTTGTCTAACTTCGCGCCTTTGACGTCATTCCGAGCATTTTACCGCGCCTAACGTGGCGTTGAGCGTAAGAAACTGTCACAGCCCCCGTCATCCCGTAGGGATCTGTTTTTGAATTTGCA
>JBGPOG010000507.1:0-3645 GCA_041487935.1 Chthonomonadia bacterium
CGTGCGCCTCCATTTGAAGCTTCGATCCATCCGGACCCAGCACCTGTTCGGGCTTTACTCGACGGAAGAATGGGAAATCGTCGAAGCCAAGTCCGACACTTCTCTGGATGTCCCGTCCGCGAATACATAGCGCAACTTCGGCCGAGATATTCGGGCTCTGAACTTGGAAGGCGTATGGACGCTCCTGATTCGGGCGTTAATCCAATCCTGAGATCGGAATGGTTATGAGTGTGCGCGAGCGGGATCCGAAGTGACCGGATCGATCTGGATTCAATTGTCACCGCGAATGGATTCTATCGTCCGATAGGCATATACATATCTCCAACTGCACAACCAAAAGGCTCGAATCAGATACCGGGAGGCGTAAATGAACGGCGGCCAAACAGTGTCGGCACTCGCTATTACTATATCGATTTTGGCCTCGGCTGCGATTTCAAGCCCAACGGCACAACGCCCGCTCGCTCCGGACGTAACAAACTGGCCTCAATGGCGCGGGCCGGATGGGAACGGAGTCAGCAGAGCGGTGAGTCTCCCCGTGAGCTGGGGGCCGGATAAGAATATCGTGTGGAAGACGCCGCTGCCCTCTTGGAGCGGCGGAACTCCGGTGATCTGGGGAGACCGGATCTTCGTGACGTCACCGAGCAAACCCGCTGCGGCTTCCGCCGACGCGTCTCCACCACCACCTCCAAACCAGGGAGCGGGCGCAGGCCAGGGACGCCCTGGCGGACCTCCAGGTTTTGGGCAAGGCGGCTTTGGCGGGCGGCAGGGATTCGGCCGAGGAGGGGGTTATGGAGGCCGGCGTGATGCGGGCGGCCCGGCGCTTATGTTGGTCTGCATAGCCAAGAAAAACGGCGCGGTCCTCTGGCAGCGCGAGCTGGATACGGGAAATCGAGTTTATAATAAGCAAAACTCCTCATCCCCCTCGCCGGTGACCGACGGAAAGCACGTCTGGGTGGTCACCGGAACGGGCGCGGTCACGGCATTCACGATGGACGGCAAGGAAGCCTGGAAGCGAAACCTCCAGAAAGATTACGGCCAATTCGGGCTCAACTGGGGTTACGCCTCTTCTCCGCTCTTCTATAACGGGAAGCTCATCATCGAGGTATTGCATGGAATGCGAACGACCGACCCGTCTTACCTGGTTGCTTTCAACGGCCTGACGGGCAAGGAAGTCTGGCGTGCGATTCGGCCCACCGACGCTCCCCGTGAATCACCCGACGCCTACACCACGCCTGCTTTGTTAAACGTCAACGGGAAGAACCAGATTGTCATCAGCGGAGGCGATTACGTTACCGGCCACGATCCCGAGACCGGCAAGGAGATCTGGCGGGCGGGCGGGTTGAACCCCATGAAGTCGGCGAATTACCGCATCGTGGCGTCACCCGTCGTGGCAGGGGGAATGGTCTACGCGCCTTCGCGCAACCGGCCGCTAGTGGCGCTTAGGACCGGCGGAACCGGCGACGTGACCAACAGCCACTTCGCATGGAAGTGGGACGACCGGGGCGGACCGGACGTTCCTACTCCCGTTAGCGATGGAAAGTTCTTCTACATGGTGGACGACCGCGGGATGATGACCTGCCTGGATGCCAAGACAGGCAAGCTCATCTGGGGCCCTGAACGCACGGCCAATGGCACGGTTGATTCCTCGTTGCTCCTCGCGGACGGCAAGATCTACATTACAAATGAGAACGCAGTAACGACCGTGCTTCAGGCCGGTCCGGAATTCAAAGTGCTGGCGACCAACGAGCTGGACGGCAGCTATACGCTTTCATCGCTCGCCGTTTCCGGGAAACAGCTTTTCGTGCGAACTTCGAATTTTCTGTACTGCATTGGGAAATGACCGGAACTTACTGATTCCAATCCGTGAATAGGACGATTCCTCAAGCAGAAACCGCTGCGCGAGGGATCGTCTTTTTCGCCTATTGCGACACACACGCGCCGGCTGTGCAGGGTAAAGTGCCCGGATGGCGAATATGAGTGTCTGAACCATGATTTGTTGGATTGGCTGATGGACTATAAAAGGGCATCGGCAATCAAAGTTCATCCTGAAATCATATAAATCATAGTTCAGCATCCCATAAAGGAAGCATAGAATATGCTCTTCAAAGAAGCAGGCATCGTTTTCCTATCGGTATTGACTCTGTTCACCAGCGCCCAACTCTCCGCGCAAACAGATAAACCCATGAGCAAGCAAACCCTTTACTACATCCCCCATACTCATTGGGAAGGCGCTGTTTTCAAAACGCGGGAAGAGTACCTGGACATGGGCCTGCCGAACATCCTGAAGGCCATCCACTTGCTCAAGAAGTATCCGGATTACAAGTTCACGCTGGACCAGGTCGCCTACTTCAGGCCTTTCTTGGAGCGGTATCCGGAAGAGGCGGCTGCCTTCAAGCAGTTCGTCAAGGAAGGACGGCTCCAGATCGTCGGTGGAATGGACGTCATGCCGGACGACGTGAAGTCCGGAGGCGAGCTATTTGTCCGGCAGATGCAATACGGTAAAGAGTATTGCCGCGAGCAGCTTGGAGTCGACGTAACGGTCTCGTGGATGCTGGACACCTTCGGACACCATCCCCAGATGCCTCAGCTTCTCAAGTTGGCCGGGTTCAAATCCTTCTGGTTTTGCCGTGGCGTACCGACGAGCAAGATGCCGTCCGAATTCCTCTGGCGCGGAATCGACGGGACAGATATTCCCGCTTTCTGGATTCCGGGCTTTTACGGCCTGTTCTACGGTCCTCCGGACAAACCCGCGGAATTCACGAAGTTCTTCAAAGACCGCTTCAACTACCTGAATCCCTTTGCTCGCGGTTCGGAACGCGTCGGGTTGGCGGGCGTGGACGTGTCGGAACCGGAAGGCTACGTGCCGCCGCTGGTGGAGCAGTTCAATCGCAGCGCAGATACTCCATTCACTATTCACTTTTCAGTGCCTACCGAATTCGAATCGGTCGTGTCAAAACGCAAGGACTTGCCGGTTTTCTCTAACGACCTCAATCCGATCTTTCAAGGCACCTACAGCAGCCGGGCCGAATTAAAGCAGGTCACGCGGGAAGTCGAACAGCAGCTCATTACGGCAGAGAAGCTGAGCGCGGTGTCCAACTGGCTGGGCGCCCACGGAGACGACAAGGGGCTCACCGACGCGTGGGAGCCGGTCCTCTTCAACCAGACGCACGACCTGGCATCCGGGGTTATGACCGACCATGTTTACGAGGACGTCAAGCGCGGTTACGACATTGCCGCCCAAGTCGCGAAAGAGACAACCGACTCTCGCTGGGATAGCATTGCCGCGCGCATCGACACGCGGGGCGACGGCATTCCGGTCGTTGTATTCAACACGCTTGGCTGGCCAAGAACGGATATGGCGCAGGCAGACGTTGGTTTCGCGGATCGAAGCTGCCGCGCCGTGGAGATTATGGATTCAACCGGAAAGCCCGTCACATCGCAGTTCTCGAAAGTGGAGCGGTATGAAGACGGCACGATCAAGCGCGCGAAGGTTTTATTCGTCGCGCGCGACATCCCGGCGATGGGATATTCGACCTACCACATCCTTGCCAAGTCAACCGAACCGGGACGGCCGTCCGAAGGCGCATCTGAAAACACGTTGGAGAACGAATACTACCGTGTGACCGTCGACCGCGCGACCGGAGC
>JBGPOG010000508.1:0-3642 GCA_041487935.1 Chthonomonadia bacterium
ACGTAAGCGCCCAGAAGAGGAGACATCCAGGGTCGTGCGGACCGCTGGATGGCCGGCCCTCGTGGGCGTCCAGAAGCGCAGGTTGATTCCACAGGCCGCCATCCCGCGATAGGGCGTTATAGGCTCGCTCCGCGGTAAGGAGACCGGTCTGGCGCAGTTCCGGTCGATCGTGAAGATTTGCCGCCAATAACGCTGCAGACGCAAAGCTCCAAACTTCCTTCGGCGAGATGCCGCTGGAGGCGCCGCCTCCTGAGGAGTCTGCCAGGCCCTCTGGCTTTGTGCTGCGGATTGCGCCCCACTCCGTCGCCTGTACGTTGAGATCGGAAATAGCCCGCAGGGCGGATATGGCCTGGGCCGGTGGATGCAGATCGCCGAGGTCGAGCAACCACGCGAACGTCTGGCCCGCAAGCTGATCGACAAAGCAGGCATTGCTCTGGCGAAAATGGTCCGGGTCCGTATAGAGCCGGTAGCATCGACCGGTCCATAAGTCCTCCTGCAAAGACTGTTTGCCCTTTTCGAGCCGTTCATTGCACCAGACCATGAACTCATCGTCGCGGACCTCTTTCGCGAGCTCGCCACCTGCCCGAAGGGCGGCCAATCCCAAGCCGGCTGTGTAGGTTGAAGAACCGTACCAGGCCCATCCAGCAGTATTCAAATCCGGTTGAACGGGTTCCTCTATCAGGCCATTCCCATCCGTATCCAGAGTAAACGCGAATTTGAGGGACTCGCGGGCTTTGGCATAGAGGTCCTTTAGCAGAGCCTTGTCCCGAGTCCAGAGCCAATCACGCCAGACGAGAAGGACAAAATCGGTCGAAGCCGTGGACCTGTGAGGCCCAAATACGGGGTTCATCGAGCCGGCCGCGCCGCCCAGCGCCCCGGGAATTTCGCCATCCGGCTTCTGGGCGCGGGCGAATTCGCGCATTACCCGCTTTTCCTGTTCGGGAAAAAGCAAAAGGAGTGGCAGCGATCCATCGAGATGCGCATTTATGGGTTCGATTTTCGGCGGAACGGTTCCATTCGAGGTTAGCAACAGGCGGCCGTCATCCAGCCAGATCGAGTTTCGCGCCAGAAGGTAGAGGCTATTGACCTGCCCGTCTTTCATCCAGCCGGGCAAGTCCCTCGCGTAGAATTTGCTTTGCCATGAGATGATTTTCTGCTCGATCTCATCCGCGCGGCTCAGGGCGCTAAGGGCGCACGCCCGAGCATCCGAAAACCTTGAGGCGTAGCGGTTGAGCCAGACTTTGCCAGCCTCGTCCCGCCACGATGGAAAATGCCATGCGAAGACGTACGTGAGATTCCTGGATTCTCCCGGACTAAGAACGGCTTCCGCATCGATGCGGGCCCGAGCAGGCGAGTCAGGCCCTGCTTCGTTCGGCAGAGCTTCGATCCGCCACCCGTTGTCCCGAACTGCGAGCGCGTAGGTACCTGCAATCCCTTTGTGCGCCATGCGCACGCCGATGACACGGCCTTCTTGAAACAAAGACTGTTCATCTCTTGCCGTTTGGCCGGCGCCTACTGCCTTGCCGCCGGCTTCGGCGGGACCAGCCTTCCGAAGATCGTTCTCCCACCAGAAGGACAGTTTCACTGCCTGCTTTTGCTTCCCGCCGTTCTTAAGCCGTACCGTAAATAGAGCCGCCGGCAGGTTCGATAACTCCGTGTCTTGCGGAACGAGTCCAGAGAACGCGCGGAGTGAGACAGAGGTCTCGTCGACAGAACCGAAGTCCATGTCGATCATTGGGTAGTGGCCGAGGTACTTGCTTGGTTGATGGTTGATGGTTGATGGTTGATGGCCGGGTAGCGAGTGTTGAGTGTCCGCATTTGATTTTGGCTCAGAGGATGAACCGAGCAACTGAACTCTAGTTTTGCCGATCGTTATCTCCAGAGCGCATCCTGAGATCGTTCTTGGCGGATGGCTTAGCTCGAATTGCGCGTCGTGGATCAGGCCGTCCGGGCGCATTTCCAAGAATCCGGTTCCTAACCCGCCCAAAGGCACGCCCGAGCGGTTTTCGGATGGCGAAAGCCAGCGGCCGGGGATGGGTTTAGTAAAGCCTTGGAGACTTGTATCAGTGGTTGCAGCAGGTTTCGGAGTTTGGGCGAGCAAGTGGGATGTCAGCCAGGTTAGGACAATCGCAAGTATCAGACGAGGGGGCCGCAAAGGCGAAGCTCCAAACGACGATGAGTTACTGGCTGGAGATTCGCGACGCCGCCTGGGTTTCCCTGCGTGGCCAAGGGAGGCAGGGCTTTGAGCCGTGATGGCGAATGAAGACAGCGAACATACCGCCTGTCAAATGTTGCTCCAACCTTCGTGTATAATGAGACCATAAGCAAAGAAGTGGGTGTACATATGAATTCGAAGTCCAAACCAACCGACGAGAGATCCAACGACGTAATGCGGGAGGAGATTGTTCGTCGCATTGTGGCGGTATCGAATCCCGACCGGATTGTTTTGTTTGGAAGCCGGTCACGCCATGACAATCGGCCGGAGAGCGACTATGACATCTTGGTTGTAAAGAGCACAACGGAACCACGACACTGCCGGGCGCGTTCGCTATATCGCGCGATAGCTAACCTGCCAGTGGAAGTTGACCTCCTAGTGTATACGCCGGAAGAGGTAAACGATTGGCGTGACGTGCCGCTCGCATTCATTACAACGGCTATGAATGAGGGAACCGTGTTATATGAAAGGGCCGCATGATCTAGCTGCAGGAATGCTAGAGAAGGCAAGAAGCGATCTGAATGCTGCTAAGAGTCTTCTAAGTGCGAATATCGCTTTCGATGCTGCTTGCTTTCATGCACAGCAGGCAGCAGAAAAATCGCTAAAAGCATTTCCGGCCGCCAAACAGATTCCATTTCCGTTTACGCACAATCTCTCAAAGCTACTGATTCTCTGCTCGGCAGTAGATCCAAGCTTCACGATATTAGAGGCACAATCTGATTCACTCACTCCTTATGCGGTCGAGGCAAGATATGACGACGAATTCTGGCCGTCCGCACAGGAGACTACTGAAGCGATCGACGCTGCCATATCTGTCTTTAGTCATGTCAGCGAACGAATACCGACTTATCAAGGTCTCACGGACCCGACTCCTTCCCGTTACTCTCCGCCCATCGGTTGAAATCCGCCACGTACGCCCACCAGTTGTTCAGCTTGCCGTCCGGGTTGCGGCCGGGGGCCTTGGGCAGGCGGGTTAGCCACCACTTGTGGTGCATGCGGATATTGCCCTGGCCCCAGTCGTCTGTGCTGACCATTCGCTTCTTGCCGGTAAGATTTGGGTAGTCCAGCCAGTCGTCGCAAGTGGACCAGACGCAGGTCTTATTTCCCCAGTCGTAGTCACTCGTGCTGTTCGGGGCAAAATGGACGTTGCCGCAGGCGGCTTCGCCCGGCATCTGCTTGTCGTAGAGCGTAAAGCGGTTCCAGTTATGTGTCTTCTTGGGCTCCCATTTGCCGTAGACGTGGGTCATGATCGATTCGGTGCGGTGGCCCCAGTCCTCCAGCATCTCTCCCACGCCGCGCTCGTAATTGAAGCCCATGATCGCGAAGATGCGCGGACAGTCAATTCCGGTCACTGGGTCGGAATTGCAGAAATACGCGCCCTTTCCGGCCATGGACGATTCATAGTAGCCGCTATAAGGCATGGAAAA
>JBGPOG010000509.1:0-3632 GCA_041487935.1 Chthonomonadia bacterium
AACCGCAATACTGTTCGGTTAACGATGTAGGGGCGACCCTGTGTGGTCGCCTTTGACCGCGGGCGACCACACAGGGTCGCCCCTACCAACAGACGGATTGATGTTAACCGAACGGTATTGGGGCTAACCGCGAATCGGCAGCCGTGCACTGTACTCTTGCTCTGAAATCCTTGACAATCGGGCTATATGCCGATATAATCCGAACGTAGGGTTGTATTAAGAGTCTGCGCGGCAGTAACGAGCTCACCCGCCCTTACGGCCCCGAATTAATCCCCAACGACCCGCTGCAACCATAAATTATAGCCAATCGCAGGAATGATCTCCAAGCGCCAAACCGAATTCCAGGTAAAGTGCTTTAATTGAATTAGCGCAATACACAATTTGTTTTAGGCGCGCCGTTTCCAATGCGCTTTTTCTAGTATTTGTCCGGGGCAGACATTTTTTCGCGGTTTGCTCGCTTTTCCTTATACATTGGCACGTTTCATGCCTACGGTATATATAACAGCTTCCCGCTGTAGAGTCGCGGGGCTGAAACATAATGGCAGTGAAACGAGGCACTCAGGTTCCAATTGGCGTTCTCGCGGGCGTAGAGTGTGAAATGCTCACAGAAATCATGACATTGCTTCCGGCTCGACGCGCTCGTTTGGGTGAGCAGTTGATCGCAGATGGACTGATCGACGAACAGCAGCTCAGACAGGGCCTGGAACATCAACGTCATACCGGAGCGTTCCTCGGCGAGACCCTGGCGTCTCTCGGGTTCATCCCGAATTCGTCGCTCGGGCGCTATCTATCCTCCGCAACCGGTTTTCCGTATGTCGATCTCTCCGAGTATCCTATCGACTTCGATTGCTCGCGGCTCATTCCCGAGCATCTCGCCCGACGCAAGCTTATCCTGCCGATAGCCGAGCGCGGAGAAGATCTCAACGTCGCAATGGCCGATCCGCTCGACCTCGCCGTCGTCGACGACCTGCACGCGCGTCTGAACCGCCGCGTAGTGCCCTATCTCGCGCTGCAGGCCGATCTGCACGAAGCCATCAACCGCGCGTACGACGTTCGACATAAAGCCCAGACCGTTCTGGACGAGATGGAGGATCTTCCGTCTCGACAGCTCGATCTCTCTGTAGATGAGCTTGTGGGATTGGCCGAAGACGCGCCGATCGTCCGATTGGTAAACAGCATCATCTCCAGCGCGATGGCGAGCGGGGCAAGCGATATCCACATCGAGCCGCAGGAGCACCAGGTCCGTGTCCGTTTTCGTCTGGACGGTCTGCTTTACGACCAGATGACCACTCCGGTGCAGCATCAGGCGGCGGTTGTGTCACGCATAAAGATCATGTCGCGGCTCAATATTGCAGAGCGGCGGCGCGCGCAGGATGGCCGGTTCTCCTTTCGAGACGATAACGGCAATGAGTTCGATCTTCGCGTAAGCGTGATGCCGACAATCTACGGCGAAAAAATCGTGATGCGCCTACTCGAGAAGGCGAGTTCGCTGGCCTCGCTCGATAAGCTCGGATTCAGCACGGATCAAAAACAGCTCTTCGAGCAGTTCATTCGTAAGCCGCACGGAATCATCCTGGTGACCGGGCCGACGGGAAGCGGCAAATCGACGACCCTGTATGCGGCGCTCAATCGCATCAACGATTCCACGCTCAACATCAATACAATCGAAGATCCAGTGGAGTACCACCTGGCTGGTGTCAACCAGGTTCATGTCAATCCGCGTATTGGAGTTACGTTCGCGACCGGCCTGCGTACCCTGGTGCGCCAGGACCCGGACGTGATCATGGTCGGCGAAATCCGGGACCTGGAAACCGCCGACATAGCCATCAACGCCGCGCTCACGGGTCATCTCGTGCTCAGCACGATGCACACTAACGACGCTCCCGGCGCGCTTGTGCGGCTTCAGGATATGGGAGTCGAACCGTTCCTGATCAGTTCCGCGGTCGCCGGCGTGGTCGGGCAGCGATTGGTGCGGACGATCTGCGCCAACTGCAAGGAATCGCGGCCGGCGTCTCCGGCGACGATCGATGCCCTGGAGCTTAAACCGGGAGACTCCACCGTTCCCGTCCTGGCGTATGGCAAAGGCTGCCATAAGTGCGGAGGCCGCGGAATGCGAGGCCGAACGGCCGTGTTCGAAGTCATGGGCGTGACCGATTGCATTCGAGAAATGGTGCTGCATCGCGCGGCTGGCGCGCAGATTCGGGTACAGGCAATCGCAGAAGGGATGACCACCATGCGGGCGTCGGCCACGCGAAAGGTTCTCGAAGGCATCACAACCTCGGAAGAGGTAGCCCGCGTGATAAGCGACGAAGGATAGACCCTGAAGATGCCAACCTATGCCTACACAGCCAGGGACATGAGCGGAGAAGCGCAAACGGGATTTGTCAGCGCGCGCGACATTGGCGAATTGCGCGAAATGCTCCGCAATAAAGAGCTATACCTGACCGATGTCCGCCAACACGGGGATGCCGGCTCGGAATCCGGCTCACGAATGCGAGTCCTTCAGCGCAAGACGGTCAAGATCGATGATATGGTCGTGATGAGCCGCCAGCTTGCGACGCTGGTTAAGGCGGGGCTGCCGATCAACGAGGCGCTCTACTCCACAGCCGCGCAAACCGAGAGCCCGCTGCTTGCAGAGACGCTGAAGAAAGTAAGGCTGGACGTTCTGACCGGAAGCTCGTTGACCAGCGCTATGCGCGAGCATCCCAATGTATTTACCGAGCTGTACGTCTCCCTGGTTGAGGCCGGCGAAGCGGGCGGCGTTCTCGAGGAAACGCTGGAAACCGCCGCCCAGCAATTCGATAAAGAGGCCGAGCTGCGGGCCAAGGTAAAGTCCGCGTTCGTATACCCGATTCTTGTGATTTCGGCCGCCGTGTTCGTGGTGGCCTTCATGTTGATATTCATCGTCCCGGCGTTTGTAAAAGTCTACGATCAGTTCCACGCGGAGCTGCCGGCCATCACTCAGCTTCTGGTCTTCATGAGTAACATCGTCGTTCGATACTGGTGGATGGTACTGATCGGCATCATTGCCGCAGTAATCGGTCTCAGATACTATGCGCACACACCCCGGGGACGAAAGCTATACGACCAGATCAAGCTCAAGATGCCGCTCCTTGGGAAGCTCAACCGGAAGATCGCCATCGCGCGCTTTACACAGACGCTGGCCGCGGTTACAAAAGCGGGTGTTCCGATCTTAAAAGCGCTCACTGTCTCCGCGAACACCTCGGGAAATGTCGTCATTATGGAAGCCGTGATGCTGGTGGTGGGATACGTCAAAGAGGGCGCCGCGATTTCGATCCCGTTGGAGCAGACGGGCGAGTTTCCGCACATGGTCACGAGAATGATCTCTGCCGGCGAGACCTCTGGAAACCTGGACGAGATGCTGGAAGAAGTCACCAAGTTTTACGATCGAGACATCGAGTACACCGTGTCGAAGCTAACCAAGCTCCTTGAGCCGGTAATGACCGTCGCGGTGGGCGGCGTGGTCCTATTCGTCCTGCTGGCGCTGTACATGCCGGTGTTCAACCTGTCGAACGTCATTCGACGATAGATTTCATTTAATGCGAATGTACGATTTGTAAGCTTTTGATTGATAAAACGTTCTTTATTCGCTATAAACTCACAATGACAAG
>JBGPOG010000510.1:0-3626 GCA_041487935.1 Chthonomonadia bacterium
GTCCTAAAGTCACGGAGAGGTCAAAAACGTAACTGGCTATACTTTAACCACTACTCCACTACTCCACTACTCCACTACTCCACTACTCCACTACTCCACTACTCCATTACTCCACTACTCCAAAACTCCACTACTCCATTACTCCACTACTCCATTACTCCACTACTCCACTACTCCATTACTCCACTCCCTATCATTCCGCCGCCACCGCCGGCGTCGCCTTCAAATACCCGCTCGTCGTCTGCTGTTGGCTCTTGCGGTACCAGACGTATGCCCGGCAGTAGAGGCGAACCAGAAAGTGCGGAATGTGATGCCAGTAGAAGCTCAACATCTCTCCGCCGCCCTTCTCCTGCGCGCGCTTCAGTCGGTAGGGAACGATCGTCTCCAGCCTGGACCAGAGCCGCGCCATGTCCAGGTCCTTCGTGGTCAGCGAGTTGGTGCGCATGGTGCTGGTGTAGCTGTTCCAGTCGGCATAGCGCATCCGCTTGGGGATATAACCCTCTCTAAGCGCCCGCCAGTACATCGGCGTGCCTGGGAAGGGCGTCAGCACCGTAAATCCGCTTTCCACGTCCATCTCGTTGGCCATCATCCAGGTCGCTCGTACCGTGTCCCAATTCTCTTCCGGCATTCCGAGGCAGAACGTACCGTAGATGTGGAACCCAATCTTGTGGCACAGGTCGA
This sequence comes from Chthonomonadia bacterium, assembly GCA_041487935.1. GTDB lineage: Bacteria > Armatimonadota > Chthonomonadetes > Chthonomonadales > CAJBBX01 > JBGPOG01. The sequence goes on from JBGPOG010000510.1 coordinate 682, forward strand.
TCCGCTCTTTGAGCTTATCGTTGACCGATATCTTTTGCCCGATGCTCTCCATGCAGGCGGCGTCAGCAGTCTCGATGCCGGTCGTGATCGTGCTGATCCCGGCTTCGTGCATCTTGAGCAGGTTGTCCTCGTCGAAGACTTCCACGCTGGTCTCGACCGTAGCCTCAAGCTTCACGCCCCGGCGGATGATCGCCTCGCATAGCTCGCGCGCGTATTTGCGGTTAAAGCCGAAATTCGGGTCGCGGAAGCGCATCCGGTAAACTCCGTACGTCTTATTCAGGTGCTCTATCTCGTCGACAACCGCCTCGATCTCGTTGCTGCGCCACGGTTTGCCTTCCAGGACCATGTAGGGGCACATGGTACAGCCAATGGGGCACCCACGGCTGGCCTGTATATACACGAACACCTTGGAAGTATCTCCGTCCGGCGAATAGCGGGGCATATCCAGCAGGTGCCAGGCGGGCATTGGGAGATCGTTGATGTTCTTGACTTTGATCCACCGGCTGTTCTTGTCCGCATTGGCGCTGCCGTCGTAAAGCGCATCGCCGGCCAGCGGAATGTAGGACATCGGAACGATCACGCCCGGGACTTTGCGGTAGTCTTCCGCCTGAAGGACTTCGCCAATAATCCCTTCCGACTCGCCGTAGAGCAGAAAGTCCGCCTTGCACTCGCGTACCCAGTGGTCCAGCGTGTTCATAATCACGCTGCCGAATACGAAGACCTTCGAATTCGGGCAAAGAACTTTCATCCGGTTGGCGAACTCGAGATCCTGTATTAGCGATGGAATCGATAACCGGATACCGATCCAACAGTCTTCGTCCGGATTCGGTCCAAGCCGGTCCAGGCAGTACGTCTCCGCCTTGCCGCCGTGGTGGCGGTCCAAAAGCAGATCCGCGATGGCAACGTGCGATCCCAGCTTTTCCGCCACAGCCGCCATGTAGAGCATGTCGATGGGCGGCAGGACGAGTGTGTCCTTCTCGAACGGCTTTAGCTTCCTTGAAACTCCTATGCCGCCGGAATACGTGCGCTCATTCGAGTGGCGCTTGAGCTCGGGCGGATTGATAAGCAGTACTCGCTGCATGGTATTGTTCTGTTCTCTCTAGAAGCGTGATGAAAATTGACCGATTGTCGCATGGCGAATGAATTCGCGCCTAAGAAGTACACAAAGTCGGCCTCCGCCGACTATCCATTTAGTGTCCGGAGGGACACTTTGTGTCTTTCGCAGGTGCGGTTTTAACCGCCGGACGGAAAGTGGGAGCATATTTCATCACGCTTCTAGGGCTATTCAGGTTCGTCTGCCGGCCGTGGAAGGCGATCTGCATCGACTTCAGCCGAATGTGTGGCGGGGCGGAGAAGATTTCCCGAATCGGGCTGAGCATCCGCGGCGCGTAACAGGGAGTCGGCGGACGGTCGAGTGACCGGAAGGTTGGGGTCGGTCTCGTAGGCGGACCCGATGTGGCAAAGCCAATGCAACGTTTCAGCAAAGAGTTCGAAGAGACTCTTCAGGCGATCGACGTCCTTGAGAACGCCCTGAACCGCAAAGTAGAGTTCATCGACGCTCTCGTTGAACGCCGGACCGAAAATCCCCTCGTCGTCCTTGACGCTAAAGAGGATGGCCGGCTGTTGCTGGAGCAGCTCACGAAGCCGGGGATCGGCGAGGAGCGCTCGGGCCTGCGCGGCGTCATTCGCCTTGACCACAAAAGCATCGTCAAACGTTGCGTCGCCGATGGCGATATCCTGCATTCCCATGTATTTGCCGAGCGCAGTCAGTATCGTCTTACGATAAAGCGTAAAGCGCAATCCGTCGCGGTTGAAGTAGGGGGCGCGCATCCGGGTGTAGGTAATCGCCGCCTTCCCGGTTGAGACGGTATACGTATCGAGCATAACGATCCAGGGACCCACGTTCACGGTCACGTTATCGCCGCGCCACATTCCCCCTTTCAAAAACTCGCCCCCGATCTGGCCGCTCAACTCACGCCAGACCTCCTCCGAGCTTGGGCCGAACATCTTGCGCAGGAGCGACATGGAAATGCCTCCTCTCTGTGGATCCAGGACGTTGAAACCGAACGGACGTTTAAGTCACTGGAACGCTATCGTCATTCTACTCTTAATAGAACCGACCGCTTCGCACATGCAATTACCGCCGATCCGGCCGGACAGCATTGCGATTTCGTGTTGTAATTGCATCTCATGCGCCACGACGAATGTAGCCCATGACTACCTTGGCATCCATCACTCGTAGGATCTCTGCCATCCCAACGTGCATCGGGCGGCCGACAGGCGGAGGAATCTCTGCAGCGTTCCAGAACATGTACGATGTTCAATGTACGATTTCTATTTGCGGAGGTATCAGCGATGCGCGTATTACTTTCATCGATTGCAGCCTGGCTCGCGATTTTCGCGGCGACCGGTTTGGCCCGGCCACATCCGGGCGAAGGCCCGTACCGTGTTGAAAAGACCGCCAAAGTGGGCGGCGATGGCGGATTTGACTACGTCTATGCAGACGCCGTCGGACGCCGGCTATACATTGCGCGCTCCGGGCCCGCGCCTCGGGTCTCGGTATTCAATCTCGATACGCTCGAGCCCGCAGGAGAAATCGCGAATACCAATGCCCGCGGAGCAGCCACGGACGCCAAATCCCATCATGGATTTGCTTCCAGCAAACCGGTCGCCATGTGGGACGCGAAGACGCTGGCGCCGATCAAGACAATCCCGGTCGATGGCAGGCCGGACGGCATCCTGGCCGATCCCTTCAACCATCGCATCTACGTTTTCAGCCACAGCGCGCCCAACGCAACCGTGCTGGATGCGGCAGACGGATCGGCGCTCGGCACGATCGACCTGGGTGGGGCGCCCGAGCAGGCCGCAACGGACGGAAAAGGCCATATCTATGTCGACATCGAGGATAAGGACAGCGTAGCGGTCGTGGATGCGAAGACCATGAA
>JBGPOG010000511.1:0-3619 GCA_041487935.1 Chthonomonadia bacterium
CCGCCGCGAACATGACGGTATATTGCGATACGTGCATTTAGGGACAGGCAATTACAATTCCAGGACGGCGAGGAGTTACACAGATCTGGGTCTATTGACCTGCGATGCGGACTTTGGCGAAGATGCATCGGCTCTATTCAATGCGCTCACGGGATACCGCGTGAATTCGGGTTATCGCAAGCTCATTGTTTCACCGGAAGGGATCAGGCAAGGGATGGAAGGGCGGATACTGCGCGAAATCGTTCACGCAAAGAGTGGGCGCGGCGGGCGTATCGTTTTCAAGATGAATTCACTGACCGACTTCCAATCTGCGGATCTGCTTTACCACGCGAGCCAGTCCGGGGTGAAGATCGACCTTATCATTCGCGGGAGCTGCTGCCTTGCGCCGGGAGTCCCGGGGCTGAGCGAGAACATCCGCGCGATCAGTATCGTCGGCCGCTTCCTCGAGCACCATCGAATCTATTACTTCCAAAACGGCGGTCAGGGCGAAGAGGAGATTTTGCTCGGTAGCGCGGATATGATGCAGCGTAATCTGGATCGGCGAGTGGAGACGTTGTTCCCCATCGAATCTCCGAAGTTGAAACGGTGGCTGATTCAGAGCCTTCTGCGTTACCCGGAAGACAACGTCAAAGCCCGCCTGCTTCTGCCCGATGGAAGATACGTTCACGTGAAGCCTGGCGAAAATGAGGCCGCGTTCGACTCGCAGTCTTACTTCTTCACGAGCCATCCGGATACGGTCTAGCCGCGCAATACGGGCGTCCGCAAGCCATTTGACCCTTCGCTACCATCCGCCTTAGAAATATTTCCCGCCGCAACTGCAGTTTCAGGCATGACCGCCACCTGGAAGCCGATGGGCCGGCCAAACACCTCGACAAAGAGATCGGCGTTGGTTTCCGCGCCCCAGACCTCGAGCTCGCAGCTCGAATCCGAATAGAGAGTCAGCAAGACGCGGTTTGGCTTACTCAAGCGTGTCGCTTTCAGCCCCCTGACGAGCCCGAGATGGCTGCGATCCAACCCTTCCGCGATCCGGACGATTGCCGAGAGCGTCGCGATAAGCCGGATTCCCGCACGGTCAAAGTCGCGCAGGTTATCGTGCTTTCGTTTCGGAAAGTTCTTGCGATGATAATAGGCTATGTTTGCGATGATCGATATATCCGTATCGTTGAATCCCAACAGATCGGAATAACGGACCAGGTAGTAGGCGTGGCGCTGATGGCCGGAGTGGGATAGAAAGCAGCCGATGTCATGCACGAGCGCGGCGTATTCAAGCAATTCCCGCTCTCGGGCGCCGTAACGGTGCAACCCTTGCTCCCGGAGCTGATCGAACAGGTCTTGGGCGAGCATAACCACGTGGCGAGCATGCTCTTCATCGAAGTTGCAGCTCCGAGCGAGTTGAAGGATGCTCCTAAGACGTAAGGGGGTGTTAGCGAGCGCCTGGCGTGTCTCGTGTTCTCTGAGCAGCCGATCGATGACGATGCCTCTGCGAAGCCCGAGGTCGCTGACGGTCAGCCGATCCGCGCGGATGTCTTCAAGGATGGTGATCAAGACCGCCGCGCCGCCGAGAATAATGTCTGCTCGCGCCGGGTTCATACCCGGAACGACGCGGCGCTCTTCGAGGGTCATCTTGCAGAGAATCTGCACCGTGTCGCGCAAATCGTCTGTCTTCACCACGAAGTTGCGGATCGAAGATGGGGCGTCGCCCATGCGCCTAGCGGTAATTCCGGCGAGGTTGGAGATGGTGCCCGCCCCGCCGTAAACGACGTCGAATCCATTCTGTGCGATCCGCCGGCTCGTTGTGGTGGACATCGCCCGAACGTAAGACTTCATCTTCTGGAACCGCTCCGGAGAGATGGGACCGCTGTCGCCTTCCAGGAACCGTCCGGCCAGGCGAATGGATCCCAACTTAAGGCTTTCCATCAGATGCGCGTTATTGGCATCGCCTAGGATCAGCTCCGTGCTGCCGCCGCCAATATCCATGAACAGCGCCTTGCGGTCACCCAGATCGGCGCCGCTGGCCATACCGAGGTAAATCAGGCGCGCTTCTTCCGGGCCGGAGATTACCCGGACTTCGATATCAGCTTCTTTTCTTACACGTTCGATGAACTCATCGCGGTTATCGGCTTCGCGGACGGCCGAGGTCGCAAATGCGATGATCTCGTCCGCTTGGTAGCCCCGGGCGACGTCTGCAAAGCGGGCGCACACGAGGGCGCCGCGCTCGATGGCTGCAGGGGTGAGGAGGTCCGAGGCGAATTCATCTTCACCGAGGCGGACCATCTCCTTTTGTTGGCCAAGGGTAGCAATGGAATGGTCCGGCTCGATACGGACGACTTCGAGGCGAATGGAGTTCGTTCCGATGTCGATAGCGGCGATAACGTTTGGACGCGGAGGCGAGTGGGCGCCAGGCCTCCGGCGAGCGGGTTTTTTCAATGCCGGGGTTGTTGAAGCCGCCAAACTACTCGTCCTTGACTCTTGAGTTGGCCTTCTTGAGGGCCGAAGCTAATTCGCGCTCCGCATCTTTGCGCGCGGTGCGGAGCCGATCCGCCAGCTTTTCCTGTTTGCGGTGGCCAAACTGTCCGTCGGCTGCAAAATCGTCCAATATTTCGTTCAGTCTTACCAGGATCGAGGTGAGCTTCTTTCCAGCCACGGGATGCAGCCGATCGTTCGCCACAATGTGATCGGCGGCAAGGGCCGCTCTTCCGAGCTGGCGGGCAAGGCGGCGCTCCAGTTCGGATGAGGCGTTAGCGCTGAGAAGCGCCGTTGCTTGTGCGGAAATCCGCCTGGCGGCGCTCAAGAACGCCGGCTCTAATGAACCGAGGCTGGGCGCTGAAGGCGGCGCGACCGAAACGGCTCTGGCTGACGGCGCCAACTCATGCGTCGTTCCGTTCAACTGCTGCAATATCTGCTTTGCCTTGATCGGCGTTATGCCCGGTACCGTCGCCAATTGTTCCTCGCTCGCTTCCCGCAGCGACTCGATCGTCTCGTACCCCGCTTTTCGCAGCGACCGGATGCGCACGATTCCCAGGCCGGGAAGATCGTCGACTGGGTGTGTTGTTGCGTTCTTGCTTGTCCGTTGTTCTGATTTCCTCATGTGTATGCTCCAGGAGAGTATTGCCGTCTGGCGTTTCGATGCTTTGATTCGCGGCCGTCCATAGCGCATCGAAGTATCCGCTAGATCTGAGGCCGGTCCAAGTCTTTCGGAACTGGTCGAAAAGGTGATCCCGCTCGATGCGGCGGCGATCGCAAAGCCGTAGGAGTCCCATCAACGCTTCCGATCCCGAACGTGTTGGGCCAGGTGATGCCACAGGCACGGCACCAGCACATCCGCATCGTGAATATTGCCCAACAGTTCCTGAACGAGCTTCATTTTCGAGATCATCTCGCCGAAGCCTTGGGGTTCGAACGGCGCCAGAAGCTCCATGGTATAACGCAGCCGTTTTGCAGCAATCCGCATCTGGTGCAGCTCGCGAACTCGTCCAGAATCGGACAAGCACGGCTCCCAAGCGATTAGCTCCGCCAACCTTGCCGGAATCATCATGGCAAATTGCGCGTGAATGGAACCATCCGAATCAGTGAATCCACCGCCGTCCTGTGTTGTCGACGCGTCAGGTTGTGAATCCGG
>JBGPOG010000512.1:0-3587 GCA_041487935.1 Chthonomonadia bacterium
AGCAAACTGAGTTTCCTTACGCCACACATGTGAATATCCATTTCAAACCGCTCGAGCTGATCGACATCCAGCCGCTGGCGGATGCCTGCACGGACCAGTGGTACAACCAGACTCTGACGCGGGTGAACGACTCTGTCGTACGGCTCGGAGTTATGCAAGGAGAGTATCACTGGCACAAGCACGAAGACGAAGACGAGTTCTTCTACGTCGTAGAAGGCCGGTTTATCATCGATCTGGAGGGCCATTCTATCGAGTTAGCTCCTCGCCAGGGATTCATGGTTCCCCGAGGCGTCGTCCACCGCACGCGGGCCCCGGAGCGGACGGTCATCTTGATGGTGGAAGAGGCGGGAGTGGTGCCAACGGGGGATTGAAGCAATTTCGACAACAATTGTTTGGCATCATCGTATAATTGAAATGTGTTTCGACCTATTTATTAGAGCGCACGGGGGATCGTTCCATGGCCTTAGATGTTCTGCCGCTCCGCAAAATCGACCACGTGCGGTTCTTTGTGGGGAACGCGCGGCAGTCGGCCTATTTTTACAGAAACGCGTTCGGGTTCGATGTCGTCGCCTATGCGGGGCTCGAGACCGGCCTCAAGCATGAGGCCGGGTACGCGCTGCGGCAAGGGGAGATTACATTTGTCGTCGTCTCGCCGTTGAGCGGCGACCATCCGGATAACCGACGGCTCGTGACGCACGGAGACGGCGTGCAGGACATTGCCCTGGACGTTGCGGACGTGAAGGAATCCTATCGCGTCGCCGTCTCACGGGGAGCCAAGGGCGTCGTTCCGCCCACAGTGGTGGAAGACGAGAATGGCGCGTACGAATTCGCATCGATTCAGGCATATGGGGATACGACTCACAGCTTCGTCAATCGGGATCGGTATCGCGGCGTCTTCGTCCCCGGATATAAGCCCCTGGACCCGGAGCGTTACAGCCGCACCACGTTTCATCCCGTAGGCCTCAAATGCATCGACCACATGGTGGGCAACGTGGAAGAGGGCAAGATGAACGAGTGGGTCCACTTCTACGAGCACGTAATGGGCTTTCGGCAGCTCGTGACGTTCGACGACAAGGACATCAGCACGGAATATACGGCTCTCATGTCGAAAGTCGTATCCGATGGTCCGGGCCGAATCAAATTCCCCATCAACGAGCCGGCGAAGGGGCGCAGGCGGGGCCAAATCGAAGAGTATCTCAAGTTCTACGGCGGGCCGGGCGTGCAGCACATCGCCCTGGCGACTGACGACATCATCAAAACCGTTACGGCTCTTCGCCACAACGACGTCTCCTTCCTTCGTGTACCGAAGACCTACTACGACCTGCTCCCGCAACGAGTTGGGGAGATTTCGGAGCCGATTGAAACGCTTGCAGAGTTGGGGATTCTTGTTGATCGGGACGACGAAGGCTATATGCTCCAGATATTTACCAAGCCGGTCGAGGATCGCCCGACGCTTTTCTTCGAGATCATCGAGCGGCACGGATCCAAAAGCTTCGGCAAAGGGAATTTCAAGGCGCTTTTCGAGGCGATCGAGCGGGAGCAGGCGCTTCGGGGTACTTTGGATGACGTGCCGGTGTGACAAATTGCAAGTCAGTCGAAAGCTGCGGGATAGAAATCGAGGTCCGGCCATGCAGAAAGTCTTTTCCAGAGCGATAGCCGTTGCGCTAATGTTCACCTCCGGTTCCGTGTGTTATGCGGCTTTTCAGAACGCTCGCACAACGGATCAGGACCGTCAGAGAGTCCGACAGCCTCTCGACGATTACCTGGCCAAATTGCGCGCCCAATCGCCCTCGATCATTCCCATATTAGGGGATGACGTCGATTTGCTGCTTCCCTCTTACGCGGTTTTCGCCGTACGCTTCCGCATGTTCCCGGTCACGGTTGCCCCGCCAGATCCATTGAAGTCTCAGAACCTGTTCTTCGTCCTCCGGCCGGGCAAGCCCGAGGGCAAGCTAAAGAGCATTTGTCAGATAAACACAATCAAGGATCTCGAAGCCCAGTTAATCGCGAGGGATGCAGCCGCAACCACGGAAATGGAGATGAAGAGCGCGGTTCGCGCCTGGCTCAAGATGTCGACGGAGCTCAAGCAGGACGGCTATTTCAAGTTCGCCATCTCAGAAGAGTTCTTATCGGTGAAGCGCATGCCGATCGAAACAATGGCTGTGGGGCGCGCGACCGTTGTCTCCGGCGGCACCGGAGAGATTCGGGTCGCGGTAGTCTTCGCGCAAAACGGCAAGCTGAAGGGGATCGAGGAGCAGAGCACCGTCAAGCCCGGGATCCGGCCGATCTGCCAGGCGACCAAGCTGCTGGACCGCGATCCCATCGTGCGTAGAATGGCGGAACAAGACCTGCTCGTCATGGGACGGGCGGCCAAGCCGTACCTCGACGAGCAGCGTGCAAGGGCCGGCCCAAAGCGGCGGGCGGCGATCGCGCGGATATGGGCGCGGATCGTAGAGGAAGGATGGTAATCGCGGACGAGTGAAGATCGCGAACTTTTTCATCCCTGATTCGGAGATCAGCGCGCTTGGCGTGGTCGTTGGAGAGTGGGTTTATGACATCCGCGTTGCCTGGGCGATTGGCAACCTCGAAGTGGCCGTTTCCAATAGTCTCACAGAAACGCTCTGCCTGAATCTCGCTTCGGGCGCTCTTGGCGAGCTGAACCGCGCGCTGGTGGAAATGGACCCAGCGGAACTCACGGAGGGCCGGTACCGCCTGGATGAGGTGCAGCTTCTGGCGCCCATTCAGCCGCGATCGTACCGGGATTTCTATGCCTTTGAGGCGCATGTTAAGAATGCGAGAGCGAAGCGCGGTTTGCCGATGGTCCCTGAATGGTACGATGCGCCGGTCTTCTATTTCTCGAACACGGCGTCAATTACAGGGCCAAACACGGCTATTCGAAAGCCCCCCGAAACAAACGAGCTGGATTACGAGCTGGAACTGGCGGTCGTGATCGGTAAAGAGGGCGGCGATATTCCTGTTGGAGAGGCCGACGAATACATTGCAGGGTTCACAATCCTGAACGACTGGAGCGCGCGCGATATCCAGCGCCGGGAAATGAAGGTGGGCCTAGGTCCTTCCAAGGGCAAGGATTTCGCCACGACCATCGGCCCCTACCTGGTGACACCGGATGAGCTGGAGAACCGTATTCATCCTGACCGTTCACGAGGCGCGCGCTACGATCTGGTTATGACCGCGCGCGTCAACGGCCAGGAATACTCGCGCGGCAACGCGAGGGACATGAACTGGACGTTCGCGGAGCTGATCTCGGTCGCATCTCGAAACACCGTCCTGAAGCCCGGCGACCTCATCGGCTCCGGCACGGTGGGGACGGGCTGTATCACGGAGTTCGCGGTTGGCACGTTTCCCTGGCTGCAGCCCGGAGACCGGATTGAATTGGAGATAGAAGGACTAGGCGTGCTAGCAAACGAGGTAATCTGAGACCATGCGGCTTCAAACCAAACAAGAAGAGCAGGACCGCGAGGAGTGGAGTTATTCGGGCCGGCCCATGACGGACGCCGAGGCCGCCTCCGCAATAGCGGCTATTGAGGCCAGGAACGCGCAAGAAGCCGAGGCCGCGGGACTTAAGG
>JBGPOG010000513.1:0-3580 GCA_041487935.1 Chthonomonadia bacterium
ACGGAGTGAAGCATCCGCTTTTAGCCCGGCACCGAAAGATCTGTGAGATCAAAAACAGATCCCCCGGTACGGGTCCGTATGGACTTCACTCCGTTCAGGATGACGGGATACCTACGCTTTGTCGAGTTTTGCAATTACCTCGGGTAGTTGGGTAATTTGGTAGTTCGTTAGCCGGGGTGTTGGATTTATTGGGATGTCGGGATGAAGAGAGAAAGTCAATTACCCCATTACTCCATTAATCCATTACTCCATTACTACTCCATTACCCGCTTTTCTCGGGCCGCATCAGTGGGAATAAGATCACGTCGCGGATCGACGTGGCGCCGGTTAGAATCATCACCAGGCGGTCGATCCCCACTCCAAGTCCGCCTGTAGGCGGCATACCAAATTCGAGAGCCCGAAGGAAGTCCTCGTCCATTGGATGGGTCTCTTCATCTCCGGCGGCCCTCTGCTTGGCCTGGTCTTCGAATCGTTCGCGTTGATCGAACGGATCGTTGATTTCCGAAAAGGCGTTGCCCAACTCCTGCGTCGCGGAGTAAACTTCAAATCGGCGGGTCAGCGCCGGGTTATCTTGGCGCTTCTTCGCTAAGGGAGAGGTCTCGATCGGGAAGTCTGTTATGAATGCCGGCTGGATGAGATGCGGCTGTGTGAACCGCTCGTGGAGCTTCTCGATGATTCCGCCGACAGTATGCTCGCGCTCTGCCGGAATGCCAATGCGTTCGCAGGCTTCCCTGGCCGATTCAAGGTTTCTCAAATCATCAGGGTGAACGCCGGCATACTGTGAGATTCCATCCAAAATTCGCAGCCGCCGCCATGGCCGGCATCCCAGGTCGATCGTTTCCATGACAGTCTCGCCATTATCCAACCGTCGATGCGATTCAAATCTAGGCGACCCATTAACTGCTGTACACGCCCGAACGTACATCTCCTCGACCAACTCCATGATGTCTTCGAGGTTTGCATATGCCTGATAGATCTCCAGAAGCGTGAACTCCGGATTGTGCCGCGTGGAGATTCCTTCGTTTCGAAAAACGCGCCCGATTTCATACACCTTCTCGAATCCGCCGACAAGCAGCCTTTTCAAAAACAGCTCGAGTGAGATGCGCAGCTTGAAGTCGAAATCCAGCGCGTTGTGGTGGGATTTGAATGGCCGGGCGGATGCGCCGCCGGCTTCGGTCTGAAGGACCGGCGTTTCGACCTCCAGAAATCCCTTCTCATCGAGAAAATGGCGGATCGCCGTGACGATCTTGCTTCGGTTTCGGAGGATCCCGGCCGCTTCGGGGTTGGCGAGCAGGTCGACATAGCGCATGCGGTATCGCTGCTCCACGTCGTGGAGACTGGAATAGTGCTCGCCCTCACGCTCCTTGCCGATTGGAAGGGTTCGAAAGCACATCGACAGTAGCGTCAGTTCATTGGCTTCCACGGTCGGTTCGCCCGTGCGCGTGCGAAAGACCGTGCCCTCGACGCCGTAGAAATCCCCGACATAAGCGCGCTTGAAGTCCTCGTAGGATTCTTCGCCGATTACGTCGCGCTTGGCGTATATCTGCACGCGCCCGGATTCATCCTGGAGATGCGCAAACGCAGCCTTCCCCATCGGCCGATGCGCCACAATCCTCCCGCAAATCCTGACTCTCTTGCCTTCGAGGGAATCGAAGTCGCCACATATGGAGGCGGCCTCATGGGAGCGCGGATACCGCTCGATGGCAAACGGATCCCTTCCCGCCGCGCGAAGCGCCGCCAACCTCTCCAGTTGGTGTGATCTCTGGTCCTGGTCGTCCATAATCAAAAGTATCGAACTCGAATTTGTCGTCGTGCCCGGCTGGAATCGATTTCCGTTACGACGTCACGATCGGGGACGGGAGTGTTACTTCCGAATACTTACAATCTTATACTTGATTTTTCCGTCCGGCACCGCGACGGTTACGACGTCACCCGCCTTCCGGCCAAACAGCGCCTGGCCGACGGGCGATTCATCCGAGATGCGGTCGTTGTCCGGATCGGATTCAACTGAACCAACCAGCGTGAATTCCCATTCCTCTTTTGCCGCGATATCGTTAACCGTTACGATCGAGCCGATGCCGACTTCTCCCGTCGGGATATCTTCGTCGGCCAGGACGACAGCGATCTGCAGGATGCGCCGAAGGTCCTGGATCTTGCCCTCGACAAACGCCTGCTCGATCTTGGCATCTTCATATTCCGCGTTTTCTGAGAATTCTCCGAACTGCTTCGAATCGCGAATCCGATCCGCCACCTCCTTGCGATCGACGGTCCTTAAGCGTTCCAACTCCTTTTCAATTTTGTCATAGCCTCTTGGCGTCAGGGCGATTTGATGCTCCGTCGTCATTCAATATCTCCTCGAGCGCAGTACAGGCTTTCATGCAAACAAGCACTGACATCCAGACAGGACATCAGTGCTCGCAGGCGCTCGCCATAATAGCGGGCAACAGTATACCACACGTTGCGGAGCTAAGTCAAACGAAATGAGATTCACGCGGCCAGCAAGGTCCTGATTACGCTTTCGAAAACGATCCGCCCATCGGCTGAACCCAGGATCTTCTCGGATGCCCGTTCGGGGTGAGGCATCATTCCCAGCACGTTGAAATCTGCATTTGTGATTCCGGCGATATTGTCGAGCGATCCGTTCGGATTGCTCTCGGGCGTCGTTTCGCCCTGTTCGGAGCAATAACGGAAGAGGATGCGATTTGTCTGCGCCAGCTCGGATAGGGTGGCGTCATCGGCCACGTAGCAGCCATCGCCGTGGGCCACGGGAATACGGAGCGCCTGGCCGCGCCTGGCCGCTCGCGTCCATGGCGTATCGGTATTTTCGACGCGCAGGTTTACGTGCTTGCACACGAACTTGAGGCCGGTGTTTCTGACCAGAGCGCCCGGGAGCAGGTGGGCCTCGCAAAGCACCTGGAACCCGTTGCAGATTCCGATGAGTAACTTGCCCCGTTCCGCGTGTTGGACGACGGCTTCCATGATCGGAGAGAATCGTGCAATGGCCCCGGTCCGAAGGTAATCTCCATAGGAAAAACCGCCCGGCAGAACGAGACAATCGTAGCCCTTGGCCGAGCGGTCTTCATGCCAGATGTACTCGACCGGCTTGCCGAGAACGTCCTTGATGGTGAAGTAGGCGTCCTGGTCGCAGTTGGCTCCCGGAAACCTGACGACTCCGAATTTCACTTGACCACCTCGAAGCGGTAGTTCTCAATCACAGGGTTCGCCAGCAGACGGTCGCACATCTCTTTCACCTGCCGATCTACCTCCGCGCCTTCTTGCATCTCGATTTCGATATACTTGCCCATCCGAACCTGGTCCACTCCAGCGTATCCAAGCGAAATGAGAGCGTCCCGAACCACGCGGCCCTGTGCGTCGAGCAGAGTTGGCTTGAGGGTGACGTAAACCTTGACCTGAGGCATATGCGGCATTCTCCTTAACGGGAGTGTAACAGATACCATAACACCACAGCCAGAATGGCTGAAACGACGCCTCCGGCGAGCCAGTAGCGCCTGGCCGGCGGGTAGGATTTCACCGTTATCCGCGGTTGAGGCGATTCCCCGGCCCGAATCACCGGCTGCGG
>JBGPOG010000514.1:0-3559 GCA_041487935.1 Chthonomonadia bacterium
GTCCGGGCAGAAGAACGGGACGGTCACCATATAAGCTGCGTCTTGGACGAGCAAACCGACATTACGATGGTCGGGGTGGTAGTCGTTCGAGCGGTGGCTGAGCACGATGTCCGCTTTCCACTCACGAATCAGCTTGGTGATGATCTTGCGGTTTTCCAGCGTCGGCAAGAGCTCGCCGTCGTGAATGTCCAGGACTTCCGTTTGGATGCCGAGAATCTGTGCGCATTTTTTCACCTCTGATGTCCGGCGCTTCGCGAGCGGTCCGCCCGCCATATTCCAATGGCCGATGTCTCCGTTCGTCACGGAGACGAACTTAACGTGGTGCCCCTGCGCAGCCCAAAGGGCTGCCGTACCCGCCAGGCGCAGCTCGCAATCATCCGGGTGGGCGCCAAAGGCGATGATGCGCAGCTTTCCGTCGTTGTCTGGCGTTACTGGAATGGGGCCATTCGTAAGGCCCGTCGCTGCGGGAGGCGCTACAATTACCGCAAGAATTGCCGCCATCATGCCTCCCGCCTGTGACATGGACCGTAGTCCAAGCGCTGCGTGCTTCACATTGATGTCCTTTCTCTTGAGGTCCGATGTCCGCACCGGCGTGCACACATTCCGACCAAGTGTGGCAATTTACCGATACCTCGCCGGCCTTATCTGTTCGCGAGCCGGCTTAGGCCGGTACGATCGGTAGTAGGGGTGAAGCATTCGGACGATCAGTTTGGTGGTTCATATCAAGGCTACTGCCCGAATACCTCACCCCTATCCCTGAACTATGAACCGCCACCGTCCACCATCCGTGAATACTAATTCGCTAGTATCTGGCATAATCTATCCGTGGACTCTATTGCCGCATTGGAGCAACCAATGGTCGACCTGCACTATCCCTATCAAGAATCAGGCCAGCCGGTCGTCGAGATCGTCGCGCCCGGAGTTGGCGGCCTGAAACTGCTTCGGGTACGCCGTATCCGATTGACCGAAAGCTCGCCCGAGGTTACGCTTGGTCTCGAGAGGGAAGAAGCCGTCCTCGACATCTTCGGAGGTCTCTGCTCGGTCAATATTCGTGCCACAGCGGGCAGTGCGGTGTTCCCGGAAGTAGGAGGACGGCAGAACGTTTTCGCGGGCAAGCCCCACATGATCTATCTATCTCGCGGTGCGCGGGTGAGCATATTCGCCGAAAGCCCGGAATTCGAAGCTATTCTCTTTTCCGCCCCGGCTCGTAAGGACTGCCCGCCCATGCTGATCTTTCCCGAGGAGGCGCAGACACGCCTGATCGGAAAGGACAACTGGCAGCGAACTGTCGTCACATCCGTGGGCGATGAGGTCGCGGCTGACCGGCTAATGGTCGGTGAGACCACGAACCCGCCCGGCAACTGGTCGAGCGCGCCCCCGCACAAGCACGATATCGAGGGCCCCGGCGAATACCCGATGGAAGAAGTCTATTTATATAAGTTCAACCCGGCACAGGGATTTGGCCTCCAGAGAGTCTATACCGCCCCCAATTCGAAGGATCCGTTCGACGTCACCTATGCAGTTCGCGATGGCGACCTCGTTTGCCTTCCGCGCGGATACCACCCTGTTGTCGCGGCGCCCGGATATCAGCTATTCTATGTCTGGGCGCTGGCCGGAGACGAGAGGCGCTACGGCGCCTGGACCGAAGATCCGGACCACGCCTGGATCAAAGGGGCGCAATAGGAGAACGGGCCAAAGGACAAAGACTGTGCTGCCAAACCCACAATATTGGTCCAATCGGTCCCATAAGTCCTATCGTTCTCCCGAATTCCGAAACGAATCTGGTTTCGAACGCGTCTATACATGCGGTTCATCCTCAATCCCGAGTACTTGAAGCGCCCCGGAGGTTTCATATGCGCGTCTTGACTTCGTCGGCCTTGGGCCTTTGCGCTTGTTTCCTGGCCGCCGGCTCATCCGCAGGGGCCAATTCATCCCCGGATTCGAGCCATACTCCGGCGGTGTCTCTCTCGTGGAAAGACCTTGCGGGTCGCAATTACGGCGCGGATTCTGTTTCGCGCAATAAGGCAACCGTTTTCTTCTTCACGTCCACCCAGTGCCCGGTTTCGAATCTTTACACAAATCGCATGGACGAGATCGCAAGAGCCTACTCGTCGCGTGGCGTCGGGTTCTTCCTGGTGAACTCAAATGGAGACGATTCACTTCCGGCAGTTCAAAAATACGCGAAGGAGCGGAAGCTCACAATCCCCGCGGTTAAGGACAACGGCACAGAACTGGCAGATAAGTTAGGCGCGAGCGTTACGCCCGAGGCGGTCATACTGGACTCAACCGGCGAAGTACGCTACCGCGGACGCATAGACGACAACAAAGATCGCGAAAGAGTGGCTCGCCACGACGTTCAAGAGGCGCTCGATAGCATGCTCTCCGGAAAATCCGTAAAGTTGGCGCGCACTCTGCCGTTCGGCTGCGCCATCTTCAGAGATCGTTCCTCGGTCGCGAAACCGGTAGCTGCCAAGACAGTTGTTACATACTCCAACATGGTTGCGGGAATTCTGAACGAGAAGTGCGTTGTTTGTCACCGTAAAGGGGAAGTCGCTCCGTTTGCTCTCGAGAATTATCAGCAGGCGCGGACGTGGGCGAAGGCGATCAAGGACTACACGGCGCGCAAGATCATGCCCCCTTGGAAGCCTCAGCCTGGATACGGGGTTTTTCACGACCAACGATACCTCTCAGCAGATCAAATTGCCGCGCTCACCCGATGGGCCGATACTGGAGCGCCTGCAGGCGACCTGAAGAAGTCGCCTCCCGCGCCGAAGTTTCCCGATCCGAGCAACTGGCGCCTCGGAAAGCCGGACCTCGTCCTGAAGCCCGACCGTGACTATCATCTGGAGGCAGAAGGTAAAGACGTGTATCGGAACTTCGTCTTGCCGACTGAATTCGCCGAAGACACCTACCTCAGCGGCATGGAGTTCAAACCGGGCAATAGTGCGATCGTCCACCACATCGTCGCGTATATCGACCCGAAACGCGCTTCTGTGGCATTGGATAAGGGCGAAGGTGAGCCTGGGTACTCCGTGTCGGGCACAGGTCCCGGATTCGTGCCCGCCATCTGGGGCGACGTCTGGGTGCCGGGAAGCGATCCGCGGATGATGCCGCCCGGAGTGGGTATTCGAATCCCGAAGGGCTCGAAGCTTGTCATTCAGGTTCACTATCACAAAACCGGCAAGCCCGAAACCGATCGAAGCCAGGCCGCCTTATTCTATGCCAAGAGTAAGCCGGAGCGCGTGATGCACACGTTCTTTGCCGGATCGATTTTCTTCCAGCTTAAGCCGGGCGACAGTCATTCCCAGGTCGACACGGAAATGATTATCCCGGCGGATGTCACGCTTCACAATATCTTTCCGCACATGCACATGCTGGGTAAAGAGATGAAGGTCATTGCCAAGCTGCCGGACGGATCCGAGAAAAAGCTGGTCTACATCAGCGACTGGGACTTCAACTGGCAGGCGACCTACCTCTACAAGGAACCGATAAAGCTGCCGAAAGGGACGAAGATCGAGCTCCATGCGATATACGACAACTCAGACGGGAACCCGCGCCA
>JBGPOG010000515.1:0-3538 GCA_041487935.1 Chthonomonadia bacterium
CCTCATCAGATGAGATCTTCTGCAGAAGGGCGCTTACCAATTCGTTTGGAGTCAAGGTATGTCCTAACAAACTACACCGATTAGTGCATGAATGACAACATTCAAATTCAAAAACAGATCCCTTCGGGATGACGGGGGCTGTGACAGTTTCTTACGGTCAACGCCGCGCAATGCGCGGTAGGGCGCTCGGGATGACAACTCGCTCGTTTCGCAACAGTTTTGCAATTACCTCATCAGATGAGATCTTATGCAGAAGGGCGCTTACCAATTCGTTTGGAGTCAAGGTATGTCCTTCACATAGATGTCCTTCACATAGACATCGCCACCGGCCGGGCCGTCTGAATTGGATAAGGTATAATCGGTTCGTATAGTCTAACCGGCACGGTCAGGATGAATTCCTTGAAAAAACAATCGCAAATCGATGCTCGTCGTACAGGTTGGATGATTGCCGCGCTTGCCGCCGCGCTGTCTCTTCAGGTCGTCGCGGTATCCGGCGCCCGACCGGGGACGCCTGATGGCGCCGTCGATTGGACCAAGGAGCAGAGGTTTTGGTCGTTCCAACAGCCCAAAGCGCAGGCTCGACCCACGGTTAAGAACAAAGTCTGGCCCCGCCAACCCTTCGATTACTTTATCCTCAATCGGTTAGAGCGCAAGGGGCTGACGCCATCTCCCGAGGCGGATAAGAGGACCCTCATCCGGCGTGTCACCTTCGACCTGACCGGCCTTCCGCCTACGCCGGAAGAGGTTGAAGACTTCCTGAAAGACTTGCGGCCCGGCGCTTATGATCGGTTGGTGGAGCGGCTCCTTGCGTCTCCTCGATTCGGCGAGCGCATGGCAAGTATGTGGCTTCCGCTGGCGCGGTACGCGGAGGACCAGGCGCATCAGGTCGGTGACGACACGAAGTATTTCTATCCGAACGCCTACAAATATCGCGATTGGGTCATCGGCGCATTCAACCGCGACCTTCCGTACGATCAGTTCATCCGGCTGCAGCTCGCCGCCGATATCTACAGATCAGCGCCCGTCACTTCTACCGGGCCGGAAAGCCGTTCCACTGAAGATGGACAATCGGCTCAAGAATCGGACAATCCATCGTCCATCGTCCATAAGCCTGCCCGTACGGGTCCATCGTCTCCTCTCGGCGCAACTGCAGCTAACGACCTGGCCGCCCTTGGCTTTCTAGGGCTCGGCCCCAAATACTACAATCGCGGGCGTCTGGAAGTGATCGCGGACGAATGGGAAGACCGCGTAGATACGGTGACCCGCTCCTTCCTGGGTCTCACGGTCGCCTGCGCGCGCTGCCACGACCATAAGTTCGACCCGATCAAACAGGCCGACTACTACGCCCTGGCGGGAGTGTTCGCCAGCACGAAGATGGTCAACCGGACGACCGACGGCAAGCCGGAAAAGACGGACGCCAAAGCCCAAACGATGAGCCCGGGCACTCTGCACGTCGTGGAAGACGGCCCCGCTACGAACCTGAACATCTTTATTCGAGGCAACGTGGAGCAAAAAGGGCCGGTCGTCGAGCGTCGATTCCTGCGCGTATTGTGTAAGGGCGACCCCGCTCCCTTTAAGGTTGGAAGCGGGCGGCGGGATCTGGCTGAGGCAATCGCAAGCCGGGATAACCCGCTCACGGCGCGCGTGATGGTGAATCGCGTTTGGGGACTTTTCTTGGGCCGGCCATTGGTGTCGACGCCGAGCAATTTCGGCCGGCTAGGATCGCCGCCCACGCACCCGGAACTGCTCGACGACCTTTCCGTGCGTTTTATGAACAACGCCTGGTCCCTTAAGTCGTTGGCGCGCGAGATTGTATTGTCGTCCACATATCGGCAGGTATCCGGCTCAGACGCGAAGAAAGCGAAGTCAGACGCCCCAAACGATCTTCTCTGGCGCATGAATCGCCGGCGTCTAACCGTGGAGCAGTGGCGGGATACGGCGCTGTTCGTTTCGGGCGAGCTGAAATGGGAGGGACCGAACTCCCCGGACCTAGACGACCAGGGCGACATGCGCCGGACCGTCTACTCGCGCATCAGCCGGCTCAAACTGAACGATATGCTGGCGCAGTTCGACTATCCCGATGCCAACGTTCACGCGGAGAAGCGGTCGGTTACCACGACGCCGATCCAAAAGCTGTTTATGCTAAACAGCCCGTTCATGCTCTCGAGGGCCGCGGCGTTGAGCGCACGACTCGCCAAGAATGCGCTGCAAGGGGATGCGGCGCGCGCGCAACAAGCCTATATGCTTCTCTTTGGGCGCAATGCAGACGCAGCCGAGCTTAAGCTTGCGCTGGGTTTCCTCCACGGTCCGCCAGGCGCAGGAATGAGCCGGTGGGAGCAATACGCGCAGATTCTGCTTGCGTCGAATGAGATGTTGTACGTGGACTGAAGACGCCTGCCTCCTCCCTCAGCAGGAATCCCCGCCCGCCTAACGGGATCGCACCGTATTATGCAGAACACCCTCTACTATGGCGACAACCTCGAGATTCTCCGCAAGCACGTGGCGGACGAATCTGTAGACCTCATCTACCTCGACCCGCCGTTCAACTCCAGCCGCACATACAACCTGCTCTTCAAACAGCACAAAGGCGACACCAGCCCCGCGCAGATCATGGCGTTTACGGACACGTGGCAGTGGAGCAAGCTGCTCTACGACGAATTCATGGGCGACGCGCGCAACACGAAGCTTTTCGAGCTGGTGGAGAGCTTCTACCGGATCCTGGGCGGCTCGGAGATGATGGCCTAGGTGGTGTCGCAACTACGTGGTGAAGAGCGGCGGTCAAAGTGCCGGGTGAAGTTGACGAATCGTTCAGCTTGGACTATAGTAGTATGGATGGCACGCACTTTCGGAGGTCTGGAATGGCAACCAAGACGACAGACGTGAAAAGGCCGCGGCTCGTTGACAAGAAGTGGCTTCGGGAAAAGCTCGCGGAGCAAGATGCGCGCACTGGCTTCGAGCTCGACCGTGCGGCAACACCGCAGAAGGCTCGTGCAATGATGTTGCGGGATGGTGTGCATCCGGAAGATAACGCTCTTTCGAGAGAGGTAATTCGGCTGCGCTATGAGGGCGAGGGGGATTAGGCTTGCCAATTATTCTCTGGGATGCGAGCGCTTTGGCGAAGCGATACTATCCTGAGGTAGGCACCGATTCGGTGGACATCGTTTTCGCCGAGGTATTGCCCAGCAACATGGTGATTACCTTCGGAGGATATGCGGAAATCTACTCGATTATCCTGCGCGCCCGAAATCGCGGCGACTTCGCAGCGGACGCTGCGGCTGAAGCAAAGTCGTCTCTCAGGATGGAATTCCTCGAAAACGACGATGTCGAGCTCATCCTGGCGGATGAGCATGACATACTTTCGGGGATCGAGCTAATGGAACGGCATAATCTGAACTCCTCCGACGCTTCGATCCTTGCCGCCTATCTCCGATATAGCCGCTCTGTCCTGCACCACGGAGGACAGTTTATCCTGGTCGCTACGGATAGGAGACTCCTCCGCGCGGCTTCCGCCGAACGGCTGTCTTGCCTTGATCCTGAG
>JBGPOG010000516.1:0-3536 GCA_041487935.1 Chthonomonadia bacterium
GATTGGTGAGTGGTGATTGGTGAGTGGTGATTGGTGATTGGTGAGCGGAACGGCATGTTTCGCGGACTCAGTTGGGATCCTCACCGAACTCGATCCCGAACTCGGAACTCCCGAGTTTCTTCTGTTCGCTCTCGCCTTCGCCGCTGCCCGGTCAATCCCTCGCTGAATAAGTCCGTTGACCTCCGCGATCACGGCCGCTGCTCCTCGTTTGCCGCAGCGCGGGCATTCCGTGCCTCGTCCGTGCGACCAACAGTTGGTCAAGTTTTCTGACGCGGTAATCGTAAAGAATCCTCCAATATGTGGCACTGCCTGGCAAATGGACTGAACCGATTGGGCGATGTACTCTTGGATTTCCGGGACGCTCGTACACAATGCCGAATGATCGCCTTCCGAGACACCTTTGAATTGAGCGTTCGACGCATAAAATGCCTCCGGCATTGCCCGAGGCTCGTTCAGATAGAGGTAAACCGATATCCCGTGCCGCTTCGCACGCGCCACCAACGCACCCAAATTGCGCAGGCGCTCCTGGTAATGCTCGCTCATCTTTGGGTCCCACGGAAACGGAGCAAGCTTGTAGAGGACTCCCTGGAGCCACACTGCATTGACGCCAACCTTGGATAGCCTCGCCAGGTAGCCGTCCGGGAACGGGTCGGCGCTCTTTTCGAGCAAAGGATCCCCGTATAATGCGAAGTAGGAATAACACATTCTGAGGGGAGGGTTGAGTGTTGAGGGTTGATGGTTCAGAAACACATTCGTACTCGTGCTCGTTATCGAACTCGCATCGCGTTCATCTCTCGGGACTCCCATCGTCCATCGTCCATCGTCCATCGTCCGCTTAGACAGATCGGCCACAAACTTAAACAGCGGTTCCGTTGGCATGCCGGCGCCGCTCGGAAACACTTGTTTCACAATTGCGGCGATCTCCCGTTCCCAAGCCAATACGCGTTCGTCCGGCGTAACGAATCGCACCGGATCGCATTTCGGTTTCAGATTGCCAAGCTTCACATAGAGGAAATCGTCTTCCCGAAGCGTATAAGCAAGCTTCTCTTCCGGCCAGCCCAAAAGCTGCAGGAGTTGACCGTAAGGCAGAAGGTGCCAGTTCCGCCGGATGACGGTGATATACGAGCGCCGCTGCTGGTCCGCTGTAATTGTCGGCGGGCCGGAAAGTCCCATAGCTCGGCCCATCCGTAAGACATCAGCGGATTTGGCCCCGATGACGCTTGCGATACGACTCGCAGGCACGAGCTGCCAGTTCCGCCAGACGAGAGCGTGAACCCGGTCGGGGAAATGTGGGGAAGCGACGGGAATAGGAGCGCTTCCCACAGGCAGATCGGCACAGAGAATAAGCCCGAGTCCCACCATTCCAATCAGCATCCGCTTGCTCCGTGATGTGAAGAGTGCAAATATACAAACTGTTGGCGTAGTTGAACGGCTACGGGTAGGGAACGCGCCTTCCGGTCCGCTCGCTCACTTGGGACCGCAAACATCGAAACAAACAATATCCTAGCCTGAAACAGGTCTCGAAGGAACATCTCTCTTGCACTCCACGTACAGATTCGGGGAGGTGTTTTGATGAACACGTTAAAAACCGGCGTGCTGATGGCGGCGCTCTTCGGGTTATTCATGCTCGTCGGGCAGCTTATTGGCGGTCAGAACGGTATGATGCTCGGCTTTATGCTCGCGCTCGGAATGAACTTCTTCGCATACTGGTTCAGCGACAAGCTGGCTTCAGCGATGAGCGGCGCCCGGGAGATCGATGAGTCGCAGTCGCCGGGTCTCTTCGGAATCATCCGAAGGCTCACTCAGCAGACGGGTTTGCCTATGCCGCGAATATACGTCATCCCGTCGGCTCAGCCCAATGCGTTTGCCACGGGTCGCAATCCCGAACACGCGGCCGTCGCAGTCACAGCAGGAATTCTCCAGGCACTAACGGACAACGAGCTCGAAGCCGTCCTTGCCCATGAACTGGCCCACGTAAAACATCGCGATATCTTGATCAGCACCGTTGCCGCCACCGCTGCGGGTGCCATTAGCTTCTTGGTTCAGATGTTGCAGTTTCGAATGCTGTTTGGCGGAGGCTACCAGGACGACCGCGACCGCGAGGGAGTCAACCCGTTGGGAGTCCTCTTGGCAATCATCGTGGCGCCGATAGCCGCATTGCTCATCCAACTCGCTATCTCCCGAACGCGGGAATTCGACGCAGATCGGGGCGGGTCAGAAATCACGCACAATCCGCTCGCGCTAGCAAGCGCGCTCCGCAAGATCGAGCGATATGCCGAACAAATCCCGATGAACGTTAATCCGTCGACCGCGCACATGTACATCGCGAACCCACTCGGCGGCGACCGGCTGGAGGGAATCGCCAAACTATTCCGCACTCACCCGCCAACGGAAGAGAGAATCGCCAGATTGGAGGAAATGGCTGGACATGGTCGCGAGGGACAGTTCCGGGCGGCGTAGCGGGATGAAAATCACCAGCGACACGCCTAAGGTTGAAAGCGTGATTCAAATGGCCGACGCCTTAGGTTTCCAATTCCCGGGAATCACAACAGTTTTCGGAACTCCTCGTTAGTTAACCCGGCGTCCCGCACGATATTGCCCATAGTGATCGCGTGAACGGGATTATGTCGTGGGACGGTGACGATTCTCGTGCCATTCGTCATAACGATATGCCCGCCCTGACGAGCGATGTGAAAATCTGCTTTCTCCAGCGCGCGCACTGCATCTAGATGATTGATGCCCGGCAGCTTCGGCAAGGCTACACCCTTACCGCAACTTCACGAACAGTCTTACCGCGTGACAGTTCTTTGGCTACCAATAAGTATTCGCGGATAGCAGATTTGATGTTCTTCAAAGCTTCCAGCTCGGATGTGCCTTGAGAGTGGCAACCCGGCAATCCAGGGACTGACGCAGCATAGCCTTCCTCAGATTCCTCTAAGATTACTTGATATTTCATAATTGAATCCTTTCTGGTTAAATCACCCTACGGCTCTGCTAATGCGTGCTCCAGTTAATCCGCCCACCCCCCGATTTCACTCAAGTCTCGTTGCGGGGATTCTGATTTTACCATGGCTTGTTAGGTGGCAGCTCGCCTCGGCTTACGAATCTGTTGAAACACTCAACGCAGATTGCGTACGGGCCAAACGCTCCGGGATCGGCCTGAACGCGCCGATCACATAATTGGCAGCATTTCCACCAATGACTGCTCTCTTGAATAAGCCGTTCATCGGGTTGAAGGTCCCCGGCCACGTACGTTTTCTGCGGCGTTACTGGCCGAAGGCCGTGCGCATCATGGCAGGTCGGATCAAGGCATACGATCGGGCCGACACTTCCGCAGTGGCAAACAATGCACTCAGGAAACCAACCCTCATTTCCTTGATAGCTCATCGTTTAGTCCTCGGAACGTCGTGCGCCGCAAGTCACTCATTGCGCCGTCCAACCCCCATCTACATAAAGCGTTGTTCCCGTTACGAAGCTCGAAGCCTCGCTGGCTAGAAACAGCACGGCCCCATCCAGCTCTTCCGGCTCGCCCCAGC